>CAZYOX010000247.1:0-6726 GCA_964649285.1 uncultured Bryobacterales bacterium
TGTGAATAAGAACAAGGCGTGGTTGAACGGCCGGTTCAGCACGCCGTCGCCGGTAAAAGAGGCCATCGAGTAGCGTTCCTGACCTGTCGGCGGAATGGCCAGGATTTCCGCCGAGTCGGTCGCTTCTTGCGCGATGAAAAACGCGCCGACGTCTCGCCCGTCAATCGGCTCGGCGAAAATCAGTAGCCCATCCGTGAAGTAGAACTTTATATCCTCTCGCTCCAGGAAGAGGTCGCGAACCCGGTAACACTGTTGCGGATCGAATTGGAGGGCCCGGATCTTAGCGTGGTAGTTCTCGACGGTTTGGCCGGGGAGCAGCCACGTCAGCAGCAGCAGGGAGAGAATGACGCGGAGTGACAAAATACGCCCGTATCATTGTAAGGCTTCGGCCGCAAACCGATCCCGTTCATCGCCGGCCCAAGTTAAATGGCGGCCGGCGAAACCGGAATGGAAGAGCGGTGACCTTCAACCACGACGATACCGGTGGCTGAGACCTGGTATCGAGCCCGATCTTCCTCTTCGTTATACCCGATGAGGGTTCCCGGATCGATCGTGGCATGCTTGTCAATGATCGCTTTGCGAATCCTCGCGCCCGCGCCGATGTGGCAGCCGTCCATCACGATGGAGTTCTCGATAACGGCGCCGTTGTCAGCGAATACGCGTCGTCCGAGGATGGAATCACGCACCTCGCTGCCTGCCAGGATGCAGCCCTCGCTGACCACGGAGTTGACTGCGTGGCCGCGCCGGCCCTCTTCGTCAAAGGTGAACTTCGAAGGGCCTTGCGGGTACTCTGCGGTCCGCAACGGCCATTTGTAGTTGTAGAGATTCAGCGCCGGTTTGACCGACCGTAGATCCATGCTGGCCTCGAAGTAGGACTCCAGCGTCCCGACGTCGCGCCAATAGCCGCGATTCTCGGGCATCTCGCCGGGTACGACGTTTCGATGGAAGTCGTAGGCGTAAAGAGGATGTTCGTGAATCATATCCGGCAGCATGTTCTTGCCGAAGTCATGCTCCGATGACGGGTCGGCGGCGTCGCGCTTCAACTCGCTTACCAGAATGTCGGTGTCGAATAAGTAATTGCCCATCGAAGCCAGCGTCCAGCCCGGGCGTCCTGGTATCTCCGGCGGGTTGGCGACCTTTTCGTGGAATTCCGTGATGCGCCAATCTTCGTCGATCGCCATCGTTCCGAACTCCAGGGCCTCTTCCACCGGAATCGGCAGCGCCGCAACCGTGCCCTTGGCGCCCTTTCTCTTGTGGTAGCTGATCATCTGCGAGATATCCATCCGGTAGATGTGGTCAGCGCCGAATACCGCCACCATCTCCGGCTGAGACAGTTCAAGCAAGTGGAGGTTCTGGTAGATCGCGTCCGACGTCCCCCGATACCAGTGATCGCCTTGGCGCATTTGCGCCGGCACCGGAATGATGTACTGGTTCTGCAGCAACGGCGAAAACTGCCAAGCTTCTCTCAAGTGCTGCAGCAAGGATTGGCTCTTGAACTGTGTTAGCACATAGATCGAATAGATCCCCGAGTTGACGAAGTTGCTGAGGACAAAATCGATAATCCGGTACTTGCCGCCGAAAGGAACGGCCGGCTTGCTCCTCTCTCGGGTCAAAGGATAGAGCCGCGTGCCTTTGCCGCCGGCGAGAATGATTCCAAGTACCCGGACCTGTTGCATGCTCTAGTGCATCTCCAATGCGCCGTCGATAAGTTCGGCGCGCAGCGGGTGTCGTTCCGCTAGTTCCGTGCTGTGCGTGACAACGATCAAAATCGAGGCCTCCTCCCGCTGGAGTTCCAGCAGCAGACTTGAGACCTCTTCCGCCCGTTTCCGGTCGAGGTTTCCGGTCGGCTCGTCTGCGAGCAGCAAAGCCGGACGGTGTAGCAACGCACGGGCGATCGCCACTCGCTGCCGCTCTCCTCCTGACAGTTCCGCGGGCAAGTGCGTTGCACGATCCGCCAATCCGACGCGTTCCAGCAGGCCCTGCGCCCGCTCTTTCACGTCGGCTCGGCTCATCGGGCGGCCAGCAAGGCTCGGCGCCAGCACATTCTCCAACGCGGTGAGCTGCGGCAGCAGGTGATGATCTTGAAAGATGAAGCCAACGCTGCGGTTGCGGTAGGCCGCCACCTCTTGGGCCGACATTTTCAGGGGCTCTTGAGCGCCCAACCGGAACGTTCCCGATGTCGGCCGCTCCAAAGAACCCAGAATGTAAAGAAGAGTGCTCTTGCCCGAACCGGACGGGCCGGTGATCGACAACGCATCACCCTTGCTGAGCTCTAGATCGACATCCCGCAACACGACTAGCGGCTCGCTGGGCGTTACGTACTGTTTGCCCAGGCCCTCTACGATGAGCCTTTCATCTCGTTCCGGCATTCACCCCAAAACCGAAGGCATGCCACATTGTTCCACACCTGGGCCCGAAGCAATAACAGATATATGTCTAAGGTCAGAGCTTGAATAGCTCTCGCAATCGTTTCGTCTGAGCCCGGCTCACCGGAATCGCCGTCTGATTCTTGTCGCTCATCCGCAGTTGATAGCTGGACTTGAACCACGGAATCACTTCCTTGATCCGGTTGATATTGACCAGATAGGAGCGATGGGGACGCCAAAATAGAGCCGGGTCAAGATGCGCCTGCAAGTCCTCGATTGTCCTGTAGTTCGACAGGCCTTCGATCGGCGACGCGACCACGGTGATGACGCCTTCCTCAATAGTTGCAAAGGCGATTTCCGCCTCGTCCACCAGGAACATCCGATTGCTGTTGCGAACCAGCAGCTTTGTCGGCGAGCGCTTGTCGCTGAGCTGCGCCAGCAGCTTCTCTACCTGCCCTGAGGCGTCGCCCGGGGACTCGATCAGCCGCTTCGCTCGTTCGATGGACTTACCCAGGCGCGACTTCTCGATCGGTTTCATCACATAATCGGCTGCCGCCAACTCGAATGCGGACACGGCGTACTGATCGAAGGCCGTCGCAAAGATGAAGTGCGGCAGGCGTCCGCCGCGCTCGATCACCTTGCGTACGACGTTCAGCCCGTCCAGACCAGGCATCTGTACGTCGAGAAAAACGACATCCGGCTCGTACTCGTCGATCATTGTGATCGCCTCTAGACCATTGGCGGCCTCGCCAAGGATCTCGACTTCGGGATGCGATTTCAGCAGAAACGCCAGCTCTTCGCGGGCTAATTGCTCGTCATCGACGATGAGGGCGGTGATCGACATGACAACTCGAAGCCTCAGTCTAGCCGAACCCGGCGGTACTCGCTCAACACCGGGTCGTTCAACGGCTCAATCAGCTGTTGTTGTTATTTATCCCGTATACCTTCAATGGTTTAGCGCATCCTGCCCCTCAAATTGCTTGGAGCGGGTCTCTACACTGGGAATGACTTCAGCCCGGCCCCGCATTTTGCTTGGCCGTGTGGCTGAAACGAGTCCAGGTTCTGGCCGATATCACTTACGTGCAAGCTGGAATCTCTCTTCAACCCGCGGATAAACATCCGAGGAGACTTCGATTGGCTCATCAAGCTTTGCCCGTGCCGCTCGATCCCACCCAAACCGGCGACGACGCCGCGCGTTTGGAGCGGGGAATTCAACGCCTAGTCGTCGGTCAGCAAGAGGCCGTCCGTCAAATTGTCGACGTCTATCAGACATTCATGGCCGGAATGAACGCTCCGGGACGTCCCGTCGGCAACTTCTTGTTCTTGGGCCCCAGCGGCACCGGCAAGACCCGCGTTGTCGAGGCCGCGGCGGAAGTCCTTTGGGGAGACGCCTCCGCAGTCCTCAAGATCGATTGCGCCGAGTTCCAGCATAGCCACGAGATTGCCAAGCTGGTCGGCTCGCCTCCCGGCTACCTCGGTCATCGCGAAACCCAGGCGCTGCTCAGTCAGGAGGCGCTCGATCAACATCACACCGCCGATGTCCCGCTCTCTCTCGTGCTGTTCGACGAAATCGAGAAGGCAAGCGACGCCCTCTGGCATCTGCTGCTGGGCATTCTGGACAAGGGCATCCTGACCCTCGGCGACAACCGCAAAGTGGACTTCTCGCAGTGCCTGATCTTCTTGACCAGCAACCTCGGCGCAAAGGAGATGGCGGCGCTCGTGGGGCCCGTAGTCGGTTTTTCCCCCATCGCGCACGCCGCCGATGGAGTCGCCGTCAGACAGCGCGTGGAAAACGTAGGCGTCCAAGCCGCACGCAAACGTTTCTCGCCTGAATTCATGAACCGAATCGACAAGACGGTGGTGTTTCATTCCCTCGGTGAGCAAGAACTCCAACGGGTTCTCGACCTGGAGCTAGCGCAAGTGCAGCGGCTGATTCTTGCCGGCACGCCTTGCCTGATCCAGGTAAGCCCAGATGCCCGCCGGCTGCTCATCGAGTCGGGTACCGATCCCAAGTACGGCGCCAGGCACCTCAAGCGGGCCATCGAACGGCTCGTCGTACACCCCATGGCCAACCTCGTCGCTTCCGGGCAGATTCGGCCAGGCGATCGGATCGATCTCGATCGGGGCGAATCCGGTCTCAAGTTTCAGCGTACCGACGAAGGCTTGACCCTTCACCAGATGTATCGCGCCGCCGGATTAACCTTTCCCGTCGACCAAACCTCTGGCGAAGACTACGGCGGCCGCCGCGCTGTCGCTGGCGATGCCGATCTTCGCCGCGAACTCTTCTCGGTCTGAATCTCCCGCTACGCGTCAGCGCCCTCAATCAGGTGCAGAACGCGGTCCGCTAAACGGGCGGCCGCCTTCACTGAACCGAAGTGGGTGGTGCGTATTAAGTGGACGCCGTTGCGCACTGCCAACGCAGCTGCCGCGGCAGCGCCTGCTTCCCATTCCGGCGCCGGTGCGCGAACCGTCTCCGTGAGGAATAGGTCCCCAGCCAGAGAAATCGCTAGCGGCTGTCCCAAATCGCTGAACTTGTTCAGACCCTCCAGCAGATCCAAGCTCTGCTCCGGCCGCTTGCCCAAGCCCGGTCCAGGGCTCAAGACGATTCGCCGGCGATCGACCCCTCCCGCCAAGGCGCGCTTCACCGCCGATTGCAGGTCCGCCTTAACAGATTCGGCGACGTGTGGGATGTGGCGCGGCTTGCCCCAACTTTCCGCACCCCCCGGCCCGTGGCCGATGATCAACGCGGCATTCGAGTTGCCCAACGTCCGCGACATGAGCGCGTCCACGGTAATTCCGCTCGGGTCGTGGACGCCCGCGACTCCCAATTCGAGGGCGCGCGCCGCGGTCTGTGAGTTATAAGTCGTCACGAAGAACGGCAGCGGGGAAGACGCACGCAGTTTTCGCAGCGTGGGCACAAGACGCTGCAACTCGTCGTCAGCGGAGATCCGTTTGCCGGTCGGTCGGACGGGTAGAGCGCACACGTCGACGAAATCCGCCCCAAGGCTCTGCAATTCCTCAGCCCGCGCCGCCAGCAGATCTGGGTCGGGTTTGCCCGGAACGGCCTGGCTCGACACATCCAATACAGCCGAAACCAGCGTGCGGGCGCCCAGCGGCGTCTCGGCGCCGCGAAAGATCCACGGGAATCGTTTGCGTACGTAATTCATATTTCTAAGAACGTAGCCTGGCGGATCTTCGCTGATAGAGCCAAAATGCCAGGGCCGCCACTGCTGCGGCCGTCGTCGTGACGGCCACGGAGGCGTAATCCCTATCGTAGACCTGTGCGCCGATCGATGTACTGGCCAGTAATGCCGGGATTCGGCCCAAGCCGGAAATCAGCACGAACTTCCCCAGCGGAAACCCCGACACGCCAGCCCCGTACGACATCGCGTCCTTCGGCGCCCCCGGCAGCAGAAACAGCAAGAAGATCGCCGTCGGCGCCTTCGGCGAACGCACGGCCCGGTCCATGCGCTCCATCGTTTTCTCGCCCAGCAACCTGCTCAACATCGGCCTCCCGGCGATCTTCCCGAAGCCGTACGCCGTTGCTGAGCCCAACGTGATGCCGGCCAGCGAAAGCAAGAATCCCTTCCACGCTCCGAATACGTAGCCTGCCGCGAACTGCGTGATCTCCCCGGGAATCATGAAGATCACGACCTGCGTAAACTGAATCGCCAGGCAAAGCAGATAGCCCCTGGCGCCGCTCGAACGCATCGCCGCAGTCAGTTTTTCGTGATCGCTTAATTGGCTGAAAAGACCCGTCTGCCACGCCGCAGCAAAGGCTAGCACCAAAACAATCGCCGCGATGTACGGAATGAATCTGCGAACGGATGACGCCGCCAGAGACTGGCTCGCATTTTTCGCGTCTTCCGGAGTCAAGCCTTGTGCCTCACGATATTGCCGCGAAAATGCGTGCCTGTCCTTTTGTCGAGTTGCCCGCGCGACGAGCCGCGTCCAAAGCCTATTCTATCGTTCGCAGCAGGTTTCCCAAGATGCCGATGGCGGCCAGCGCCGCCGTCTCCGAGCGCAACACGCCTTCGCCAAGCGAAAGCGCTACAGCTCCCGCATCTCGCGCCAGGGCCGATTCGTCGTCGCTCCAGCCGCCTTCTGGCCCCACAAATATGGCTAGAGTCGATGCGGGCGTAAGTCCTGCCAAGAACGCGGCCGTCGGCCGCTCGCCCATAAAGTCGATGATGCAGCGCAACTCCGCCGGCCGTCTGAACGCCTCGGCCAGCGTATGCGGCGCTTCGACCGCCGGCGCCCCTAGCCGCCGCGATTGCTGCGCCGCCTCTTCCGCGATCCTTGCCCAACGCTCGACACGGTTCTGGGCCGCTTTGACGAGTCCGCCGTCGCTTCGCTCGGC
>CAZYOX010000248.1:0-6712 GCA_964649285.1 uncultured Bryobacterales bacterium
TTCAGCTTCGCCACCGTCAACTTCGCGCACATGGCCATCTTCTTGTTCCTGTTCTCTGTCGCGCTGTGCATCGCGGTTACGTTGATGACCAGCCCGCCCGACTACTCGCGCATCCGCGGCCTGGCCTTTGGCACGCTCACTGCCGAAGATCAAGCTGCGGCCCGCGTCAGCATAACGCCCATGGATATGGCGTTGTCCATCGTCTTGATCAGCATCGTAATCGGCGTCCTCGCCTACTTCACCGGCTAGCCATTCAAACGAGTATGTCCATGCGACCGATCAACCTCTACTTGACGGCGGCTGTTCTGGCGTTGGCGGTCACCAGCGCCCTATGGGCCGAGGACCCGGACTACCACGGGCTGGATTCGATCGTTCTCGAAAGCGACGTACTACGGCTGCAGATCCTGACGACTGGCGGACCATTCGTCGACTTCACCTTACGCGATGATCCCGAGAGATTGAGTCCGATGTGGGCGCCGCTGCGCGCGGCTGCCGAAGCGGGCCGGGAAGTCCGCGCGGGCGGCTTTGCCGGTCATTTCGTCTGCGTGGACGGCTTTGGCCCGGTATCCGACGAGGAACGTGAAGCGGGCCTACCGATGCACGGAGAGGCCTACACGCTTCCCTGGACGACCGTGAGCCGAACCAAGGACGCCGGCGTGACTTCGTTGACGCAAACGGTCGATCTTCCCCTGGCCCACGAGACGCTCACTCGCACGGTGCGATTGGCCGATGGCGAGAATGTCGTCTATGTTGACAGCATGTTGACCAATCAATTGGCGTTCGACCGGCCGATCGCCTGGGCTGAGCACGCCACCATCGGCTCGCCTTTTCTGGAGCGGGGCGTGACTGTCGTCGACATGTCCAGGAACCGCGCGGTGACCAAGCCTTACGACCCCAACGCGCGAGGCAGCGAGCGCCGAACTTTGGTCTCGAATGAAGAGTTCGAGTGGCCCTTAGCTCCAACCAAACAAGGGGCAAAGATCGATATGCGCGCTGCTCCGGTGGCGGCTGTGAACAGCCTCGATCACACCGGACACCTGATGACGCCCGCTGGCGAGAAAGCTTGGGTGACGGCCTTGCATCCGGGCAAGCGCCTGCTCATGGGCTACATCTACAACACCGCGGAGTTCCCCTGGATGCAAACCTGGCAGAGTTATCCAGCCGAGGGCATGATGTCGCGGGGGTTGGAGTTTGGCACGCAAGCGTTCGATGTGCAGCGCCGAGAGGCCATCTCCGAAGGCCAGCGATTCGGCACGCCGCTGTTTCGCTGGCTTCCGGCAAAGTCAGCAATAGAAGCCGGTTATTTGATGTTCTTGGTGCGGACTCCGGCAGGCTTCACGGGCGTTAGCGACGTGCGCTTGGAAAACGGCAAAATCACTATTCGCGACGCCGGGTCGAACCAGGTCATCGCGCTGGCGGCATCGCTAGCCGACTAGTCGATCCTACTGGCCGCTTGCGCGCAGCTTTGCGGCCATCGTGCAGGAGCGCACCACCTTGAAGTAGTCGGCCACGCCATCCGCGCCCACGTCGAAAGGATTCGATGCACCCGGCGCTCGCGTGGCCGCCAGGTGCGCCTTGTAATAGGCGTTGTCGAACTCGTTGTGATTCGACAACAGTACCGTCGCTCCGTACTCAGCCGCCGCGTCACCCACTTTCTTCGAAGACGCCATGTAGCCGTCGTAGTATTCGGGCGTTCCTTGCATGTTGATCGCCGTGCCGCCGACATACGCGACGCGCATCGGATTGCCGTTGTCCTTGACTTCAAACAGGTAGGACAGAGTTCCCGCCGTGTGGCCAGGCATGGTGAGGATCTTCACCGAGGCGTCGCCCACGGAAACGACCATCCCATCGTCGCCCGAGCGCTGGCGCTTCGGCTTGCCGCCGGGACGATTCTCCTGGTTTTCCACCAGGTCCCAGTCCTCGGCGCCATAGATCAGTTGCACGCCTTCGATTGCGTCTTGCAACTCCTTGGCGCCGCCGTCGTGATCGCCGTGGGCGTGAGAGAGCAGCACGTACTTCACGTCGCTCGCATCGAGGCCCATCGTCTTTAGCCCGTCCAACACTTCATCCTTGGTGGCATACTCGTATAGCGCTTCAATAAGGATGATGCCTTCGCTGCCGACGATCGCCCAGGAATTGTGAGTTTGGGTGCCGAGGAAATACAGATTGTCGGCGACCTTCTGCGGCGCCGCGTACCAGGTCTCTCGCGCGGGCACCGGGCGAGGTCCCCTGGGCCGGCTCCGCGTTGGGTTGTCTGGCGACGCAACGCAGAGCCGAAGAAACGTCCCCGGCCAATTCATGCCGGCCGCAGCCTTGGCCTCGCTTAGGTAATCATCCGCCGTCATTTGCGCCGAACCGAGCCCGGCCGCAGCCAGGAACAATGCACACTTGCCGATAAGCGTCTTCATTCGTTTTACCGCCTTGGTCCCATCCTGCGATCCACATCGGCGAGCCTCAAGCAGTCTCGCTCCACGCCGCACGCGTCATTGTATCCGCCCCGAGATCCAGCCGACTAGGGCGGGAACCTACTTTGCTCCGGCTTTCGATTCCCACATCACGCGGCAAGCGAAACTAGGGCGATGTTGATTGTGCTCGCAGGCCTGCCCGGCTCGGGCAAGACGACTTTGGCTGAGGCGTTGGAAAGGCTGACCGGCGCTCAGGTCCTCAATAAGGATGTCTCTCGCGCGGCATTGTTGCCGGGCAGAAGCGAATACTCCGATGCCGAGAACGACTTCGTTGTAGAGCGTCTCTTGCAGCAAGCGGAAGGTCTGCTGCGCAACGGCGCGAAGTTCGTTGTTCTAGACGGCCGCACCTTCTCCAAGCACCGTCAGGTCGAGCGTCTGCGCCAGTTCCCGTTGCCGGTGTTCCTTGTCGAATGCCGATGCTCGGAACAATCCGCGCTGACCCGCATCGGCGCCGACGCCGGTCACCCCGCGCCCGACCGCTCCGCTCAGCTGTATCGCCGGCTGCGCGACTCAGCCGACCCGATCGATGCTGATCTGGTCGTCGACACCGACGCGCTGGCGCCGGAGGAAGCGGCAAGGTTAGTTGAACGTCATGTGCTTGACGTTGCTGCCGGTTTGCGCCGCCCACGCCTCGAATAAGGCACGGTAGGTTTCTGTCACGTAGTCGACTTTGGAAAAGCCTAAGGCTTGAGCCGTGGAGTCGATCCAGGCGGCGGGGCCTTCCATTTCGGCGAAATCTCCGATGGGCGTCTCGTCGAGTTCGATTACGCCGCGCTCGCCGTCCTTTTGAAACGTCGTGCGGCGTTTCTCGTAGATCCATGAAGGCTCATAGCCGAGCCCGAGAAAAACCTGCCGGGCTTGCTCTGGATCGTTCGTTTCGAATTGATGTTCCTCACGGACCTTATGCGGACCGCCGTAGGCCGTAGGCAGCTTAACCGTGACGATCGCCCGGGCATCGATCTGCCGGATGCGCAGCAGTCGTTGGCTGTTGAGCAGCTCTTGATTGGGCGTGTCGAAAACCGTATTGCGCTCGAAGATCTGGGGGCTTGGCTTCCAGCCGCGCTCGATGAGCAGGGAACGAAAGGCCGCAGCGTCGGCGAGACGCAACTTGATTTCGATTTCGAGCATTTAGACCTGGCGGTCGACGATCCAATCGGCGATCGAAATCAGCGCGCGCTTATAAGGCGTTTCTTTGAGCGGCGCCAGCGCTTCAACGGCAGTCTCGATGTACTCGGCCGCACGGCGTTGCACCGCCTCAGCGGAACCGTAACGGTCAAGCAGCGCGGCTATGTGCGATGCCGGCGTCGCTTCATAACCGCCGTCGCGTATCACCGTTTCGACTTGTTCGCGCTCCTCGACCGTACAGCTATTGAGCGCCAGGATCAGCGGCAAAGTGACCTTGCCTTCGCGCAGGTCGTTGGCCACCGGCTTGCCTAGCGCTTCTTCGGTCGCGTAGAAGTCGAGCAGATCGTCGGTCAGTTGGAAGGCCATGCCCAGATTCCAACCGTAGTCACCGCAATGGTTTTCGAGTTCCTCGTCAGCGCCCGCGGCCAGAGCGCCAAAGCGTGCGCATACCGAAAACAGACAAGCAGTCTTGCGGTGGACTAAGCCTAAATACTCCGCCTCGCTGACGTCCGCGCGGCCGACGAGCTCGCTTTGCATCAACTCGCCTTCGACCATCGTTTGGGTCAGTTCGATCAGCAAGTCGAGCAAGCGGAACTGGCGCTCCTTGAGCGTCAGATGAAACGCCTGCATATAAAGCCAATCGCCTGCCAAGACGCTGGCTTGGTTGCCCCAGCGTTGGTTGGTCGACGGCTTGCCGCGGCGCACGGTGGCCTCATCAATCACGTCGTCATGAACCAGCGTTGCGGTATGCACGATCTCGGTGACCGCTCCAAGACGAATGGCGGAATCATCGTTGGAACCCAGCGCTCGCGCAATCAGCAGCACCAATACAGGACGCAGCCGCTTGCCCCCGCTCGATTGCAGGTGGTGAGAAATCGCCGTGACCGCCTCGACCGAGCAAACGGTGTCGAGTTCGATCGCCTTCTCGACCTTGATAAGGTCAGCGGCAACCAGGGCCATGACTTCGGCGCGCGTAAGCGGCGCCGTCCTTGAAGCGGGCGTGGACACGAGAAGAAATCTAAGTTTAGCCTTTCAGCTAGACGCCTGCAAACCGAACAAGCGGCGGAAGTTAGTGGTTGTGGAACGGGCCAGATCGGCGAACGCCTCTCCCCGGATCTCGGCCAACTGCCGGGCGGTGTCGACGACGAACTTCGGCTCGTTGCGCCGAATCTTGCGATGGGGCTCCGGCGTAAGAAACGGAGCGTCGGTCTCCACCAACAAACGATCGGCCGGGACGACCTTAGCCGCACCCCGCAACTCATCATTGCGTTTGAAGGTAACCACGCCGGCCATCGAGATGTAGAAGCCCATATCGAGGCATGCCCGGGCTTGCTCGATCGTGCCCGTAAAGCAGTGCATGATGCCAGGCAGTCCAGCCGGCGCCCAGTGTGTGCGCAGCAGCGCAAGCGTGTCGTCCCAGGCTTCTCGTGTATGGATCGTGATCGGGAGCTTGAGCTCTTCGGCGAGCGCCAGTTGCTCCACAAAGACCCGGCGTTGCACCTCGCGAGGCGAATGGTCGTAGTGATAGTCGAGCCCGATTTCGCCGATGCCGATGACCTTGGGGTGGGCGCACAGCTTGCCCAGATGGGTAACGGTTCGCTCATCGGCCTTGGCTGCATCGTGCGGATGGACGCCAACCGTGGCCCAGACGTCCGGATAAGCCTCGGCGAGCCGGACAGCGACTGCCAGATCGGGCGGACCGTCGCCGGTGCCAATGGCCAGAAAACCTTCGACGCCGGCGGCACGGGCAGCCTCCAGGACTGCGTCGCGGTCTTCATCAAAGGCCTTGTTGTCGAGGTGGCAGTGGGAATCGATCATGCCGCATCCCCAACCTAACACGGCCCGACCGGATTGTTAGGTCGCGGCGCGTAAGGGTAGGGCCGTCTGGTATTTCACCTGCTTCAGCGCCACGCTCGACTGGATGCTGCCCACCCCTGGCGCACGCGACAAAAATTCGGTCACAAATACCTGGAAGGCATCGAGATCCGGCACGACGACACGCAGAAGATAGTCCGAGGCGCCGGTCATCAGGTAGCACTCCATGACTTCGGGGCGCGCCACAACCGCTTGTTCGAAGGCAGAGAGATCACCCTTGACCTGCTTCTCGAGACGCACCTGGACGAAAAGGCTGACGCTTTGCCCCACGGATCGGGCGTCGAGCAAGGCCACATAGCGGCTAATGACGCCCTCGCGCTCCAGCCGCCGGACGCGGGCAAGGCACGGCGAAGGAGACAAATGCACGCGGTCAGCAAGCTCAACGTTGGCGATGCGGGCGTTCGCTTGCAACTCGGCCAGGATCTGCCAGTCAATGGAGTCTAGCGTGGTGAGCGACATAATGTGTGGCTACAAGCGAGTTTAACAGCATTATCTGCTTTATCTGGCTTTTGATGCAGCCAACAAAAAAATCGCCAATCAAGCACTCGGGGATAGCATCTTCTTGTGACCGCCCATTCGCAGGCCGACGAGGCGCTGGAAACCCTCGAATGGCTAGAAGCGCTGGACTCCGTTATCGACGGCGCTGGTTCGCAACGATGCGAAGGCTTGCTGCTGCAGCTTGTTCAGCATGCTCGCAAGCGGGGCATCGGCTTGAAAGGCGCCCTCGACGCGCCCTACTGCAACACGATCGCCGCCAGCCAGGATCCGCCCTACCCAGGCGATTTGGAAGTTGAACAGCGCCTGACGGCGATCATTCGCTGGAATGCCGTCGCCATGGTGGTTCGCGCGAATCGAGAGAGCGGCGAACTGGGCGGGCACTTGGCGAGTTACGCATCTGCCGCTGACCTTTTCGAAGTCGGTTTCCACCACTTCTTCCGCGGCGGAGAGCGTGGCGCCGACCTGGTGTTCTTTCAGCCGCATTCGGCACCCGGCATCTACTCGCGTGCGTTTCTCGAAGGGCGAATCAGCGAAGGCCAACTCGCGAACTTCCGGCGCGAGGTCGGCGGCCAAGGACTATCGTCTTATCCTCACCCGCGGCTCATGCCGGAATTTTGGCAATTTCCGACGGGATCGATGGGCCTGGGCGCGATGATGGCGATTTATCAGGCGCGTTTCATGCGCTATCTCGAACATCGTGGTATCGCCGACACGATCGCCTATCTGCGGCTGTGCGGCCTGCCGGTTCC
>CAZYOX010000249.1:0-6702 GCA_964649285.1 uncultured Bryobacterales bacterium
TCGCATTCGCGATGCGCATTGCGCCACCGGGCATGGATCCTGCCAACGTCGATCACATGGTTCCAGCGCGTCCAGTGAACGACGTAGCGGCGCCAGAAGGCGTGGCTCTGAGGACTTGCGGCATCTAGCTTGGCCAAAGCGTCGTTGAGCGGGACGTTGCCCAAGATGGTTACCAGGAAGCAGCCGACAAAGTACAATGCGCCTCCCGCGGCAAGGGGCCACGCTGTGGGCTGGTCCCACCGAACCGCAGCAACCCCGAGGGCGCCTAAAGACAGGAGGGCTGTGCTGATGAACACGCCCAAGAAGTGCGGGTTAATGACGGTGATATTGATCTGTTGCATCGCCGCCAGACCCTGCGCCGGAGGCAGGCGCGACAGGGCGGTCATCACGAAGCTGGAGAACGCGAAAAATGCCCCGGCAATGAGCCCAGAACCCAGCAGCGTGAGAATCGAGAGCGCAGTAGTGATCTCCATGCTTGCTTAGCCTAACTCTGCCAGCAGTTGATCGAGAACCTTGTACCTGTCTGCCCAACATCCTCAGGCTGGCGTATGCTGCTCCGAAACCCGGTGGCGCCTATACTGCACGGTGTGCGTCTCGCCCTTCTCCTCTTAATTTCCCTCGCCGCCGCTTCGGCGCAGCAAGCATCTTCGGGCCTTGGCGCGGAGCCGTATGGGGAGGCGCTGGAGAAACAACTAGCGGCAGCGTGGGCCAAACGTCCCGCCGGATACGTTCCGCGCACCCGTCATCTCAATGCCGACGGCACGCCGAAGTACACCAACCGTCTTTTCCTGGAATCTAGCCCTTATCTACTGCAACACGCGCACAACCCGGTCGACTGGCATCCGTGGGGCGACGAGGCCTTTGCCAAAGCGCGCGAGTTGGGCCGACCGGTATTGCTCAGCGTGGGCTACTCAACATGTCACTGGTGCCACGTCATGGAAGAGGAGTCATTCGAAGACGAAGAAATCGCGCGCTTCATCAACGAAAACTACGTCGCCATCAAGGTCGACCGCGAGCAGCGGCCGGACGTGGACGGCGTTTACATGGCCGCGGTGCAGGTTACGACGGGCGGCGCCGGCGGATGGCCGATGACCGCTTGGCTATCGCCGGATCGCCGGCCCTTCTATGCCGGCTCTTACTTTCCGCCGCGCGACGGTGACCGCGGCGCGCCCACTGGCTTTCTGACCTTGTTGAACAAGTTGCTGGGCATCTATCGGGATCAACCCGACATCATCGCCAACAACTCGACCTTGATTGCGGAACGTATCGGCGCGTTGCTCTCCACGAGGCCTGCCGGCGACGCGCCCGCTGAGGCGGCATTGGCCAGCGCCAGAGCGGAATACAAGCGGCGCTTCGATGCCGAGAACGGCGGTTTGACAGGCGGCCCAAAATTCCCGAGCAGTCTGCCGATTCGGCTGCTGCTCGAAGAATACAAGGCGACGCAAGATGCTGAGTTGCTTTCGATGGCCTCTTCGACGCTGGCGGCAATGGCGGCAAGCGGCATTCGCGACTACGTGGGAGGGGGCTTCCACCGTTACGCGGTGGACTATCGCTGGCGCGTGCCGCATTTCGAGAAGATGCTCTACGACAACGCTCTCTTGGCGTCGGCCTACATTGACGGTTGGCGCGCGACCGGCAACGCGGAGTTTGCGGACGTTGTACGCGAGATACTGGCCTACGTTTCGCGAGAGATGACCTCTCCGGAAGGCGGATTCTACTCGGCGACCGACGCCGACTCTCTCGATGCCGCAAGCGGGGAGCGAGTAGAAGGAATTTACTTCACCTGGACGCCGCAAGAACTGCGGCAAGCGTTAGGCGAGACGGATGCGGCGATCGCCGCTGCCTTGTGGACGGTGGACGAAGAAGGGGATCTGGAGGGCCGGAACGTCCTGCGCAGGGATCGGCCGCTGGCGGCAATCGCGCAACAGTTCGAGGCGCCGAAGGCGCAATTTGGGGCCAAAGTCAACTCGATTCGACAGCGCCTGCTGGCTGCTCGCTCCGCGAGGCCCGCGCCTTTGCGCGACGACAAGATTGTCACGGCCTGGAACGGCTTGATGATCTCGGCCTACGCGCAGGCGGCGTTCGCCTTCGACGAACCGTCTTATGCCCAGGCCGCCGAGAGGGCTGCGGGCTTCATTCTGAATAAGATGCGCCTTAACGGCCGGCTACAGCGCAGTTCCCTGCAGGGTGCAGCGAGCGGCGAAGGCTATCTCGATGACTACGCCTTCTTCATCGCCGGGCTGATAGACCTGTACGAAGCGACCGGCGAGATCGCTTGGTTACAAAAAGCGATCGCACTCGACCAGACGCTTGAGAAACACTTCGCTAATCCGGCAGGAGGCTACTATCTCACTGCCGATGACCACGAAGACATCATCGTCCGTCAACAGCCTAGCTACGACAGCGCCGAACCCTCCGGCAATTCCGTTCAGGCGATGAATCTGCTGCGGCTGCACGAGTTCACCACGGAAGATGCTTACCGTGCTCGCGCTGAGCGCACACTGAGCGCCTTTGGCGGGACGCTCGCATCGAGCCCCACGGCTCTGGGAGAAATGTTGCGCGCCTTGCGTTGGCGCCTGTCGAAGCCGAAGCAGATCTTGTTCGTCGCCCGAACACGCGCGGAGGCCAAGCAGTTCGCCTCGGCAATCCGCAGCTCGTACGCCCCGCAAAGGATCATTGCTATAGCGGCAGAGGACGACATTGCGATGCTGAGCGAAACGATTCCCCTGTTCGAAGACAAGCTCGCGATCAGGGGGCGGCCGACCGCCTATGTCTGCGAAGAGCGTGTCTGTAAATTGCCCGCCTTCGACGCCGAGGCCCTTGTTCGTCAGCTCGACTGAGCCTCGGATTTTAGGAACCGAACGTACCATTTCGGTCTAAGGCGAAGCTCCCTTCCAGCAAAATCGGACGCCACGGAAAAATTTTTTTCAGCGGCCAATGGGCATACCTCCGACCCGCGAGACTATCGCCGGAGACTTCCTAGTCTTCGGGCAGAACGATGGTACTGACCGGAAATCCCTCTTGGTTGAAATCGACACAGTGCCTGTAAAACATTGTGTTTTCTAGGCGATATGCCATCCTAGCGCGGCGTGCAGCAACGTGGCTGAAAAGCCCAGACTCCACACCAGGAGTTGTCCTGGCCATCACTGAAACTCCTCCGTATCAAGCCGCCTAGGAAAAGTACTATATCGATGGTCGTATTGTGCCCAAAAAACCAGAATAGTACTGTTACGACAGTCGAACGGTTGAGGGATTTCCTTATGTGGATCAAGGATAGCAGGCAGGGTAAGACCAAGGATCATTCCCAGGAACAGAGCGGCCGTAGGGGTCAGGCGATGATCGAATTCGCTCTCTGCTTCCTGTTGTTCATGGCACTAATCTTCGGCTTCAGTCAGCTGGCCATGACGGTGTGGATGAAGTCCACTCTGCACTTCGCGGTGCGCGAGGGCGTGCGCTTTGCCATAACCGGCCGGACTTTGGACGCTATGGGGCACGATGACTCCATCAAAGAGGTGATCCGAGCCCGGACCGGCGGCCTGCTGACCGAGGAGCAAGCCGCCGAGCTGATCACGATTCAGTACTACGATCCCTTGGGCGTTGCGACGACACAAAACGCCGGGGGCAACACGATCGTGCTGGCGGTGAATAACTATCCCGTGCCGATGTTGACAGCAAGCGCACTGTCGTGGGTTTCGGGGCCGATCTCCGTTTCGGCGAGAGCGGTCGGCCGGCAGGAGCCTTACCCTAACCCTCCGGCGAGGTAGCTGCTAGGAGCAAGGAGATTGAGCGGTGGACTTAGCAAAACGCTTACGTTGCGATAGGCGGGGAAACGCGATGGTCGAGTTGGCCATCGGGCTTCCCGTGTTGACCTTGTTGATGTTCGGCGTCATCTCAGGCGGTCTTATTTTTGACCGCTACATGACAGTCGTTCAGTTGGCGCGGACGGGGGCAAGCGTATTCTCGCGGGGAACGGACTTCTCCGTCACAGCGAACAAGAATCTCTTGTTGCTTGGATCCGAAGCGCTGGGAATTACGGCCACCGGCGGCAATGGGGTCATCTATCTAACCCGGGTTCAGCTGGCGCCGCCCGGCAGTGATAACGAGGGCAAGTTGGTAATAGCAGAAAGGCACGTGATCGGGGACCCAACGTTCCGTACGAGCTACGTAGGCACGCCGGACGACGACATTTGGCCCGATCCGGACGAACCTCTGCCCAACGGACTCGTCGACGACCGCAATGACGAACCCTCCGCAGTTGCCAATGTTCCGAGCACGCTGAACACGCTGCCGCTGGGCGAAAGCATGTTCATCGTTGAGGTCTACCACCGGTCCGAGGATCTCCGCTTCGGCCCGGCCTGGGGCGACTCTTCTCTAATGTCGGCAAAGGTCTACTTCTAACAGGATTTTGGGGGGAGAAACAGTATGGGCTATATGCGTAAGAAGACGGGCGGCCAGATCATCGTCATGTTCACGCTGTTCGTCGGATTTCTCATGGGCTTCTCGGCCCTCGCCTTCGACTTGGCCTACGCGATGATCGTGCGAGCCGAGCTGATCACCGCACTTGACGCCGCCGCCCTGGCGGCGATTCGCTACGTGCCCGACGGACAGGCAGCGATGACGAACGCAGCGAACCGGACTTTCGAGGCCAATCTCCCCTCGGGCAAGCTCGCCATTGAAAATCCCGTATTGACGCCTCCTGTCTCGACGACGGTCAGCGGCGGCATCGACGTGTCGATTTCGGCAACAGCGGATGCGCCGACGTTCTTTGCCCGATGGTTTGGTCGAGACGCAATCACAATCAACGCCTCCGCGATGACTTCACGCCGCGATCGCAATGTGATCTTGGTGCTCGACTACTCGGTGTCCGTTGACCCGGTAATAGACGAAATTCGCGACGGGGCCAACGCCTTTGTGAACTCGTTTTCCGAGCAAGCGGACAAAGTCGGCCTGGTGGTCTTCAGCACATCGGGGATGATTCGCGTTCCGCCGCAATCCCCTTTCAAGACGACCGTGACCAACGCGATCAACGCAATTACCACCGGCGAAATGTACACGAATCACTCCATGGGCTTGTATTGGGCCTACCGCGCTTTACTGGAGCTCAACGATCCGCTGAAAGCCGATAAGCTCAACGAAATCGTCTTCTTCACGGACGGCAACACAAACTGGTTTCCCGGTCAATTTCTGGTACGAACGGGCAGCGGCAGGTGTACCACCTCGCCTATTCGAGGGGTTTTCGGACGCGAGGACAGTTATGTCACGTACTATAAGGACCGCTTCATGAGCTACACGGCGCCGACGCCGAGCGCGGCGCCGCCGCTTGCTCCCGGTTGTACCAGTCAGTCGCAAGGCAATCTCGCATTGCAATACATCCAACCGACGTGGATACCCGATCCCTCACCAACCTACGGCGCAATCATTCCCGGCGGCGTTTCCATGTTGGGCTATGCGAACGCGAACCCGAACCTCGGCGACTCGACGCCATCGTCGACTTACACCTACGACCCCGGAAGGACGCTGCGGGAACAAATCTCCGAAAACGTCACGGATAACCTGGCGCGCGCAATTCGGCAGGACCCTGCCTTCGACATCCGCATTCACTCGATTGGATTTGACGGCGACGACGGGCTGAACCTGGCCGTCCTCGAGCGAATGGCGAATTGCGAGGGCTGTGCCAGCGTGGCTTCGTCGGATGCCAACGATACGTCTCAATCCAAAGGCCGCTTCGTCTATGCCGACGACTCGGCGGACCTGATGGACGCGTTTCTGGATGTGGCGGGCTACATCGCCCGGATCACTTATTAGCGGTTTGGCTGGAGCTGTTCCCTCGGCTCTGGCCTAGCTCGACGGTTGGCCCCTGCTCCTGGGGGCGGGCTGTAGCGCCGCGGTCGGCCTCTGCTCCTGGGGGCCGGCCGCGGTTGAGCCAAACGAAGAGAGCAATAATGACCGCCGTCGCGGCAATCGCGATCCAGACGTTTTGCTTGATTAACGGCCAAGCATCGGCGCCTAGCCAGCGCCCGAGCAAGATCAACCCGAAATAACGGACAGAGCGCGCCGCGGCCACCGTGATAGCGGTCCGAGCGGGATCGATTTCCAAGGCTCCGGCGGAGACCACGAACAGTTTCATGGGGAACAGCGGTACCGGCAGCGCCGTCGGCACGGCTAGGGCCAAGGCGTCATATCGCGCGAGCTTGCGCCGCACTCGCTCGATGCGTTCCTCTGAAAAGGTCTTCACGAACGCGCGGGATCCGCCCTTACGAGCGAGGTAATAAAGCATCATGGCGCCCAGGGTGGAGCCAGCCACCGCATATAACCCCAACTCGATTGAGCGCCCTGGGGCTGCCGCGGCCTGAATCAAAATCAACAGGTCCACGGCCTGGGCTGTAGGCAGCACCGCGGTATCCACGACAGTGACGAAAAACATCGCGGGCGGGCCAAGAACCGAAAGGTAGGCCCACCAACCGTTGATATTGACCATGTAATGGATCGAATTCGGAGAGGAACTCTATTACCCTTATCCCCCGGCCCGGGCCTCTGCGTCAACCTTGTTTCGCGACTTCGCCAGCGAATCGAAGAAGCGGACGGCCTGATCCTCAGCCCAAAACCTAGCTCCGCCGCGCGCCAAGAAAGCGACGTGGCCGCCGTAAGGGGTCCGCAACAAGCGGAGCGCGCGGTTCTGTTGCAAGGCGGCGTGGCTGTAGG
>CAZYOX010000250.1:0-617 GCA_964649285.1 uncultured Bryobacterales bacterium
GCATCCTGGCAGCGGTTGAATCCTTCGTCTTGCTGTCGCTTGGCTTCTCGATTCATAGGAACGCCCCTTCCCCTGACAGGGTTGAACGGATCTCGATCGGCGCATCCGCATCGTTGTTTGCGAGCGCAGGAATCCATGCCGTTGTCCTGCCTGGATCGGTCGCGGTCATGCCAATGCTCAGCGTTGCCGTCCTCCTGACGGCTCTGACGCCGACTCGCAAGGGCCTAACTGTCGTCGCGGCATTCGTTCTGGGCAGTTGGGCTGCCTGCTGGCTCGTCAATCCCTCTGCCGCGCCCTGGCCTACGGTAGGACTAAGCTTGGCAGGGCTGCTTGCCCTGGCCGCAGTTCTGGGCCGTTGCGCGCGCCAATGGCAAGCCGCTCAACTGGCCGACATGGAACTCCAAAAACAGCAGTACCGGGAGTTCCTAGACGTACCCTTGCCCCAACCGGACAACAATACGCAACGACTCTTGCAGGCGCACGGCGAGTTGGACGGCCTTTGGGAATGGAATCTCAAGGAAGATCAGATCTACTTCTCGCCTCGTTGGCGGGCGCTGCTGGGATACGGCGACCACAGCCAAACCAGCCATCCCGACACTTGGTTCAACTTGATTCAT
>CAZYOX010000250.1:627-6685 GCA_964649285.1 uncultured Bryobacterales bacterium
CGACGAGTTGATGAATCGCGTCTCATCTCACCTGTACGGCAAGACTCCTTACTTCGAGTGCGAGCACCGCATCCGCCAGGCTGACGGCACGTATCGCTGGGTGCTTTCCCATGGACGCACCGTACTCGGACCCAACGGCGAACCTGAACGGCTTGCAGGTTCGCAGACCGACATCAAGCGCATGAAGAACTTCGAGGCGCAGCTTGTCCATGAAGCGACGCACGACCGGCTAACCGGACTCGCGAACCGCCAGCATCTCTTGGAAGCGTTGGAACAAACATTCCAAAAGTATCAGCGCTCGGGCGCGGGTCTATTTGCTGTTGCGTTCATGGACCTGGATCGCTTTAAGTCGGTCAACGATACCCTGGGACATCACGTCGGAGACGAGTTGTTGCGGCTGGTTGCTCAACGCATCCAGAAAGCCGTCCGCGAGCAGGACTTAGCGGTAAGACTAGGCGGGGATGAGTTCGTCATTCTGATGCGCAGCGTCCACAGTCTCGAAGACGCGATGGACGTCGCCCGGCGCGTCCGCGACTTGATGACCGAGAAGATGGTGATCGGCTCGCATGAGATTCTGACCGCGGCCAGCATTGGAGTGGCGCTCAGTTCGGCGGAAACGATGAACGGCAGCGAGATCATGCGCAATGCCGACATCGCCATGTACCAGGCAAAGTCTTCGGGGCGAGGTCAGGTCTTGGCCTTCGACTCGGAAATGGGGCGGGTCATGTCGCGCAGCTTTAGCTTGCAAAGCGACTTGGCCAAGGCGCTGGAGAACGATGAGTTCGAGCTGCATTACCAGCCGTTGGTAAACCCGATTGACGGCAGGATCATGGGCGCGGAGGCGCTGATTCGCTGGAGGCGCGCGTCGGACGAGTTGGTCTTCCCAGAAGAGTTTATTGGCTTAGCAGAAGAGAGCGGCATGATCGTGCAGATTGGCCATTGGGTTTTCGCGAGGGCCTGCCGGCAACTGAAGGAGTGGATCGCGGAAGGGCTGGAACCGATCAAGATCTCCATCAACTTCTCCGCGCGTGAATTGGCGGACGTCGGCACTTCCGATGTCGTGGCCGGAGCGCTCAAGGAGTCGGGCATCGATCCGAAATGGCTGCAGGTGGAGATTACCGAGAGCGACTTCGTCGACGCACGACTATCGACGGTCGAAAGCCTGGATCGCTTAGGCCTGCTGGGCATCACCACGGCGATTGACGATTTCGGCACCGGCTATTCGGCGCTGTCCTACTTACGCAAGCTGACCTGCAGCGTCTTGAAGATCGACCAGTCGTTTGTCCACGATATAGAAACTGACCCCAAGGCCGCCGCCTTAGCGCGGTCGATCATCGACATGGCTCACAACCTGCATATGAGCGTCGTCGCCGAGGGCGTGGAGACCAGGGAGCAGTTGGCGATTCTGCGCGGCTTTGGCTGCGACATGATCCAGGGCTACTTGGCGAGTCGGCCGATACCGCCAGGCGAGTTCAAGAAACTCATGAAGAGCGGATACGCTGCACTGATAGGCCGCCCGAACGCCTGTTAGCGCTTGGGCGGCGCAAACACAACGCGCCTAGCGATCGGCGCTATGCTCCTAGGCCGGCCGAAGCAAGAACGGCCAGTAGGGGACGAGTTGGTAGCCCAATTCGACAACCAAGAAGGCGCCGATGAGCACGCCTATGAGCAGTATGCCTACCAGGATCAAGATAAACGTACCCCACGGGAACTTGCGGTTCTCCCGGCGCAGCACGATCAAATAACTGGCGCCGATTCCCGCGTAATAGAGCAGGATCATCGGCCCTGCGAAGGCCAACATCGTCGTCACATCGGGCGTCGGCGTGATGATCGCGGCCACGATGAAGATCACCAGGATCGCGTAGCGGCCGTTGCGCATCAGAAATGCAGGCGAAGTGATGCGCAGCAGAGTAAAGAAGAAAATCACCACGGGCATCTGGAAGACGACGCCGAGGCCGACTTCGAGATTGAAGAACATGTCGTAGTACGACGTGAGCGAGATCACCTGCTGCACTCCGGCCTCAGCGCTCAAGCTCAATAGGAAGCCGAGAGCCAGGGGCAAGGCGACGTAGTAGCAAAACAGGCCCCCCAAGACGAACAGGAAGGCGGTCGTGATGATGAATGGCCCCGCTAAACGCCGCTCGCGCTTGTAGAGACCCGGCGCGATAAATCCCCAAACCTGCAGCATGATCCACGGAGCGCCCAGAAATATCGCCGCCAGCAACGGCAGCTTGATGTACTGGATGTAGAACATCTCCGTAGGCGTGAGCTGCGACAGTTGAACGTCGGGATAGGACGCCTCGAAAGGGTGTTTGAATATGGCGAAAAGAACGTCTGCAAAAGCCAGTGCGCCAAGATAGATGACGGTGACGCCGATGAGCACGCGGACGATGCGAGTGCGGAGTTCCTCAAGGTGCTCGAGGAAGGACATTCGCACCATTCCTTCGTCTTCGTCCTCTTCTTCGGTCGTGGGAGGAGGCGGCGGAGGCGGCTTTGGCGGCGTGACGACCGGCGCCGGCACAGGCTGAGGCTCAGGCTCGGTTAGCGCAACACTCTCGGGTTGCGTTTGGGCTCCGGGCTTCTCGGCTTCGTCGGCCTTTTCGTCTTCGTATTCGTATTCGTAGCCCCACTCGGCAGGCTCATCGGCGGCGGATTCATCGGCAGCGGGCTCGGCAGAGGAGGCAAGTGTGTCGTCGCGCGAGACGGCGCCTTCCGGCTGCTGCCGTTCTTTGGTCAAGTCTGTGGTATGCTCGCCGGACTCGCCGTCCTGCGGTTCTTTGCCGTCAGAGCTCATTCGTTGTCGAAGCGGTTAAGCAGCGCCCTTATCAACTCCACTCTCAACTGGGGAGTCGGCGTCGGCCGTGCTGGCGACCGACTGCTTTTCCGCCGCCGTATCGGATCGGGCCGCAGAAGCTTTCGTATGCGTGGACGAGCCGCTCTGATCGTACTCGTCATAGTAGCCGTCATCGATTCCGCTCCCGCTAAGGAGAGAAGACGGGCTAAGGTCTTTCTGAATATCTGACTTAATGCTGGAGGCGGCCTGCCGGACTTCTTGCATGCGGCTTTCGCGCTCAATGTTATCCATCTCGCGCTGGAAGGTCGACCGTAACTCAGTGGAAGCGCGGCGGAATTCAGCCATTCCCTTGCCCAGCTGTTTTCCCAATTCGGGCAATTTCTTCGGGCCGAAAATAACCAGCGCGGCCACAAAGATGAAGATCATTTCCTGGACGCCGAGCGGACCCATTGCACCTATCGACGCCTGATGCGTCGCTTTGATGATAGCGATGGGTTTCGAGAAGCGTCAACTTGAGGCGGGCGGCCGAACTCGGTCAGTTCCCCTCCGCGAATCGGCAGAAGCCCTGAGAGATGAGACACATAACTCGTCGCTAATGTCGGATCGTGGGGCGATTTCTGAGCCTGACGACGGCGCTGCTGGCGCTCCTCGCAGCGCGTGCCGACTATCACGCCTTGACGGCCCTGTTCCAGCGGCCGGCTCAAGCCGCCGTTCAAATCGAACCCTTCACCTCCGCGCAAGCGCAGTTGGCGCTGAGCCGTTTTGGCGAGGTCGGGACTCTCGATGCTCCAGGGGCAAGATATGTAGGCCACAAGGAAGCCAAACCGCTGACGGCATCAGACTACTTAACGTTACTGAAGACGCTCGACGCGCCGCGGCATCGCGGACCGCGCGACGTGGTCTCAACGACAGCGGCGGGACCGGGGAGATTGGCGCTTTCACGTTTCTTTCCTGCAGACGCAGGGGAAGCTCAGTTTTGGATTGAAGCGACCGTACCCGATGTCCCGAACCTGGCTCTGTTGTCCAAGGGATCTGTCGAGATTGAGATCGAACACGTGCAACGGGCGGATGGGGCCGACGTCTACGCGCGAGAGAGCCAGTTTGAGACGGAGTTTTTCAAATCCCTTGCGCTTGAGCACGACCGTGCAGCCGGCGTGTACTCGGGAGTACGGGCGGTGCGCGTGGCGGGTTCTGTCAGCAGCCGTGACATCGCCTACGTCACCGGCCGGCTGGCTCTAAGGCTGCCGCTTGAAACCGAGGCCATTGCATTGGGCAAGGACGAGGCCGGCGTCGAACGCGTCTCCGCCGCTGGGGCCGCCGTACAGCTGATTGCGATTGGCGGCGGCGAAGTGGCCTTCCGCACGACGGGCAGGCCGGAAGCGTATTTAGCAATCTACTCCTACGACCGCGAAGGCCGCAGATTGGCGCTCGCAGGCGAAGCGGTCCGCGCGAATGGGGCAGCGGCCGATCGCAAGGCGCTCTTCCACGGTGAAGTCGACCGAGTGGAGATCATCTTCACGCGCGGGTACATGAGGAAGACATATCCATTTGTGCTGAAAGGTGCAGGCGCTTCGCTATCCTTTCCCTTCGGACCGCCGCCGCAGCCTTCGATCGAGCCGGTCGTCGTTTGAGCCCTACCCGACTTCGATAACGCGTCCTTCTGCCGCGCGATAGAGGCGATCCCAAATCGCTTCGCCTAGCCCCCTGCGATCGGGGGCGCGAACGAAGATGACCTCCACATCGCGGTCATCCAGCGATCGTAGACCGTCGAAAAGCCGGCGGCTCACCTCATCAAGACGTTCGCCGGAACCAAGATCGACGAGATGCCCGCCGTCGTTGAGAATCGCCGCGTCTTCGCTGAGCGCCAGCACTCCGACTGCCGTCCCTCGGCATGCCAACTGCGAGATTTCTGCGTGCATGCGCGCCAACACAGCGTCGCGCGGGCCGGCAAACAGTCGCACGTCGGCCCGCGGCGAGTAGTGTTTAAGCAACATCCCGGGAGAAGAAACGGCCTCGCCCGCGGAGGCATAGCGAGGTGAGTAGGCGATACGAGGATCAATCTCGCGCAGGGCTTCAAGGGGAACCCCGCCAGGTCGCAATACCATGGGCGGATGGCCTGTCAGATCGACTACGGTCGACTCAACGCCGACAACAGCAGGGCCTCCGTCGAGAATCATATCGATACGCCCGCCGAGGTCTTGCCGAACGTGAGCCGCGCTTGTAGGGCTTGGCCGAGTAAACAGGTTCGCGCTCGGCGCGGCGATGGGAGCGCCCAGAGCGCGAATCAACGCAAGCGCGACGGCATGGGCCGGGAAGCGTACCGCAACTGTGTCGAGACCCGCGGATACAATCGGCGGGATCGACGAGGCCCGGCGCAGCACCATCGTCAGCGGTCCGGGCCAGAAGGCCTTCGCGAGAGCTTCCGCAAGCGGCGGCGGATTGAGCGCGACTCTTCGCATCTCGGAAGCGTCGGCAACGTGCACGATGAGCGGGTCGGTCGTCGGCCGCTGCTTGGCCTGGAAGATTCTTGCGACGGCCTCGGCATTGGTCGCATCGGCGGCCAAGCCGTAAACGGTTTCTGTGGGAAGCGCCACAAGACCGCCTCGACGCAACACGGCAGCCGCTTGCTCGATGATCGACGGGTCAGGATGACGTGCGTCGACCTCGAAGATCCGCGTGGCAACCGGTGGATTTTCGCTCACGGAGAATCAGGCGTCGAACAACGAACGTCCAACCATTTGTTCGGGGCGCTCGAAACCGAAAAAATCGAGGATAGTCACCGGCAAATCTAGAATTGTCGGCGTGGCTCTAGAAAACGCTCGGCTCATGAACAGCGAACCAGGCACCATATCGCGCGACATGGAGTGATCTCCGGCCCACGCCCAGGGGTTGAGATCCAGAATCGCCTTGCCCGTTTCGAGCTGGACCGACGAACTCGAAATGCGATAACCCGGCGTGCAGCCGACAAGCATCTCGGGCATTTCGGGCGTGTGCGGGCCGACATAGATCTCGTCGCGCGCGAATACCTTGTCGATAGGGCGTTCGCCGGTTTCCGAGTCGCGGATGCCCTGCAACTCTCCGGTGATGCGGGCGATCAGCTCGGGGGCCTGCTCATCGCTGACAATGCCTCGCTCTTCCCTGCCCACGCGGTTCAAGTAGAGGCCATTGAAACCCACGTTGTATGCGGCGGTCTTGTCCCAATTGATGTCGAGGAAGTTGGTTTCTTCCTTGTTCTTCGCTTCATCCTTGAGCACGAGGTAGCCG
>CAZYOX010000251.1:0-6677 GCA_964649285.1 uncultured Bryobacterales bacterium
GTGGCGGATATGACCTTGTTGCTGCGCGACGACGCCCGGCTCCTGGATCTTGCCCGCGAAGCAGCCGGCGAACTCTCGATTGACGCCGAAGTCGAATACGAAACCGAAGGCTTGCGAACCCTGGCGATGGCTGAACGGCAGCACGAAAAGGCTGCGGCGGCCAGTTTCGACTTTATGCCGAGCGCGCCCATCGTTCCCTAGGCTTGCGTCCATGCCGGCCGGGCGGCGATGATGCGAGTTCGAGCGTCTCATGTCGGCCGCTTTCATCGCCGGTGATTTCCTTTCCAACCTCGCTTTGGGGGGCCTCTGCGGCGCTCTCGGGGCAGCGGTTTTCCACCCGGGCTGGGCGATGTGGCCGGCAATGTTCGTCGGCATGGCCGGCGGCATGACGCTTGCCTTTGTGTGGGCAACCGTCGTCGGCATCTGGCTGGGCGCGCATGAAGCTCACATGCCTTCCATGCTGACGGGGATGTGTGCCGGCATGTGCATCTCGATGCTTGCCGTCGTGGAACCGTTGACGATCGCGGATGGCGCGCAGTTTGGCGCCGTTGTCGGCCTTGCGTGTCTGCTGTTTAGCTACCTGATGAACGCCTTGTTGCGAGGCGAACGGAAGCTGCGAAGCGTGCCCTGATGACATCCCCGGCGCAAATTCGTTGGGACACCGCCTCGGGCACGTACGACCTATTCAGTCGAGGCGCCGAGAGACGTTGGGAACCCGCCAAGCGCGAGTCGCTCTCGCACGTCAGCGGACGCGTTCTTCTCCTCGCCGTCGGCACCGGTCTCGACGTCCCCTTCTTCCCGCCAAGACTCGATATCACCGGCGTCGACATCAGTTGGGGAATGCTGCGGCAAGCGAAACCCAGGGCCGCCGCTTACAACGGCGAATTTCGGCTCGCCCAGTCGGACGTGGAACGCCTAGCCTTCCGCGACGACTCGTTTGACACGATCGTGACCTCCTGCACGTTCTGCTCGGTGCCCGATCCGGTCGCTGGCCTGCGCGAACTCCGCCGCGTTTTGAAGCCGGGCGGGGAATTGCGCATGTTCGAGCATACCGGCAGCCATTGGTTCCCCTTTAACGTGATGCTGCACCTCATGACGCCCCTCACCCGCCGCTTCGGCCCGGACATGAACCGCGATACCGTCTCCAACGTCCTCAAGGCCGGATTCCGGCTGCGCAGCGTGCGCAACGTCTATCTCGATGTCGTCAAGATCATCGTCGCGGGGAAGTAGCCCAGCGGCCTAGAATCGAAGGTTAGTCCTATGCAAGCGCTTCAGTTAGTCGCCCCCCGAGAGATAGAACTCCGCAAACTTCCCGATCCGCCCGATCCCGGCCCAGGGGAAGTCGTCGTGCGTCTGCGCGCCTGCGGCATCTGCGGCAGCGACATGCACTACTACCTGGAGGATTGCTGCGCCGGCACTCCCGCGAAGTATCCGTCGGTCCTCGGTCATGAGCCCGCCGGCGAGATCGCAGCTGTCGGTCCAGGCGTCGAAAGCCTTGCCGTGGGCGATCGTGTCGCCGTCGAGCCCGCCGTCTGCTGCGGACATTGCGAATTTTGTCTCAGCGGCAAACGCAACCTCTGCGAGAATGTGCGCTTCATGGGCGGCGTGCAACTGCCTGGCTTAATGCGCGAGTACGCTGTCATGGCCGCCCGCAATGCCCTCAAAGTTCCTGCTGGGATGGACTTCGTATCGGCCACTGCCGTGGAGCCAGTCGCCGTGCTGCTGCACGCGCTCAATCTGGCTAAGCTGCGAGTAGGCGAGACGGTTGCCGTCATGGGCGCCGGTCCCATCGGCATTCTCGGCGTGCAGCTCGCCAAGCTGGCCGGCGCGTCCACCGTCATTTGCGCCGACCGGATCGAACATAGACTCAAAAGCGCGAAAGCGCTCGGCGCCGACGCCGTCGTTAACGTGGACAAGCAGTCGATCTCCGACGCCGTATTCGACATGACGCATCACAAAGGCGCCCATGTGGTTATCGATGCCGCCGGTAAACCTGCCTCGATCAATGCGTCCATCGCGTCGGCGCGGCACGGCGGGAGGATCGTCGTCGTCGGCATTCCTTCACAGGCGGAAACTTCGCTCAACCTCTGGGAAGCCGGCCATCGCGAGTTGTCCATCACAATGCAAAAGCGCAGTAACGGCAACGATCACGATGCCCTCCAACTGCTGATGTCGGGCAAGATCGACCCCAACACTTTGATCACGCATCGCTTCCCGATGGAGCAAGGTAGCGAAGCCTTCAAGACAATGGGCTCCTACGCCGACGGCGTCATCAAGCCCGTCATCGAGTTCTAAGCCGCGGCCAACGCGTGTGCTAACCTCGAACGTTCGCACACGCATCGTGTTACTTGAACTAGAAGGCATCCGCAAGAACTTCGGCGGCGTGCAAGCCCTCAAACGAGGTGACTTACGCGCTGACGCTGGGCAGGTTCACGCCCTTATCGGCGAGAACGGAGCAGGCAAGTCGACGATGATGAAGATCATCGCCGGCATGTACCGCCGCGACGGCGGCAACGTCCTCTGGAAGGGACAGTCCGTCCACTTCGAAAAGCCGGCGGACGCGCACTCTGTCGGCATCTCTATGGTGCATCAAGAGTCTCTTCTCGCGCCGCACCTCACCGTCGCCGAAAACATTTACCTTGGCCGCGAAACCTTGAAGGGTCCGTTGCTCGACAAGGCCGTCATGCAACGTGCCGCGGACCAACTCATCGAGGAGAACCATTTTCCTCTCAGGGCGCACTGGAAGGTTCGCGAACTAAGCCCGGCGCAGCGCCAACTCGTTGAGATTTGTCGCGCCCTGCATGGCGCCTCCAGCCTGATCATTTTCGATGAGCCCACTGCCTCCTTGTCCGAATCAGAAACCGTCGAGGTCTTTCGCATCGTGCGCGGACTCCGCCAGAAAGGCATCGGTATTCTCTACATCACCCATCGGCTTGTCGAACTCGCCGAAATCGCGGACCAGGTGACCGTGTTGCGGGACGGAGAGACCGTCTTCCACAGCGACTACAAGAACACTTCGATGGACGAGATCGTGCATCAGATGGTCGGTCGCAAGGTGGAACGAATCTACGAGCGCAAGAAGCTGACGCCCGGCAAGCAAGTTCTTCAGGTCGATCTCCCTGGGGCATCGTTCTGCATTCGTGAGGGTGAAATTGTCGGCTTGGCCGGCCTCATGGGCGCCGGTCGAACCGAGTTGTGTCAGACGTTGTTTGGCGTCACCCCGTCCAACGAAGGAGAGATCCAAGTCGACGGCTGCAAGGTCCATCCCAAATCTCCTCGCGAGGCCGTCGAGGCAGGCATTGCATTGATCACCGAAGATCGTCAACAAACCGGCCTAGCGCTAGACCTGCCCATTCGCATGAACATCACCATGGCAAACTTGGGCGCGGTCACTAAGAGCGGCATTGTCCGCCAGGCCGAAGAGATAGCAGTCTCCGACCGGTATCGCGATAAGCTGCGAATTCGCGCGGCATCCGTCGAGCAGCACGCCGGACGCCTCAGCGGCGGCAATCAACAAAAGGTCGTCATCGCCAAGTGGCTCTACCGCGATACGAAGGTTGTGTTGTTCGACGAGCCCACTCGCGGTATCGACGTTGGGGCCAAGGCCGAGGTTTTTGCGTTGATGGATGAAATGGCCCGCGAGGGCAAAGCGATTTTGATGGTCTCGTCCGAGTTGCCCGAGTTGCTGCAGGTGGCCGATCGCATCCTCGTCATGCGCGGCGGCAAGATTACGGCGGAACTGCCGCGCGAAACGACGCAAGAGGAGATCATGCATCATGCGGCGGTGGGTGAGTGATCATGCGCCGAGAAATGCTCCAAAAGCTGCTGCCGTTTTTCAGCCTCATCGCTTTATTCGTAGCCTTGGCGATCGCTTCCCCGCACTTTTTGACGGGCGTGAATCTGTCCAGCGTTGTGCGCCAAACCGCCGTCATCAACATCATGGCCCTGGGCATGACGCTGGTCATCGTCGCGGGCGGCATCGATCTTTCCGTCGGCGCCATCTTGGCCTTCTCGGGGGTAGTCGGCTCGATGGCCATGGTCGCCGGCGAATCAGTCTGGCTGGGCGTCTTGGTCGGCGTTGTTTGCGGTTTGGCCTGGGGAGTTCTGAACGGCTTCTTGACCGTCTGGCTCAAGATTCCGCCTTTCATCGTCACCTTGGGCGCGTTAGGCATCGCCCGCGGCCTCACGCTGATTATCTCGGGCGGCCTCCCCGTCTCCGGACTGCCGCGCGAGTTGACGTTTCTCGGTGACGGCACAGTCTACGGTGTGCCCTTCGTATTGATCGTGCTGTTGATCTGTGCCGTTATCACTCACGTGATTCTGCATTCGACCAAACTAGGCCGTTACACCTATGCCATCGGCAGCAATGAAGCTGCCGCTGTTTACGCGGGTATTCCCGTGGGTCCCTACACCGTCGCTGTCTACGCCATCTCGGGGCTGCTCACCGGACTGGCCGCGATGATCGAGACCTCACGGCTCATGACTGGCCAACCGACAGCGGGACAGTCTTACGAGCTGCAAGTCATTGCCGCGGTCGTCATCGGCGGCGGCAGCTTGACGGGCGGGGAAGGCAGCGTCGTCGGCACCTTGATCGGCGCCTTCATCATGGGTCTATTGGCGAACGGCAGCGACTTGTTGGGTATCAACCCCTATCTGCAGCAAGCCATCATCGGCGCCATCATCATCCTGGCAGTCGCCCTAGACGAAGCCCGCAAGCGCAAGTTCTCGACCAGTTAGAACGCGTAAGAGAATCCGTTCCGGCGAATCGCTTCCAGGTCCGCCTGGCTCAAGCCGCGCTCGGCGCCGAAGACATACTCGTCCGTCAGTGAGATCCCGAAAAACGTCGGGTCGTCGGTGCTCAGCGTAATCGGCACGCCCGCATCGTACAGCCGCTTCAGCGGATGCTCGTCCGGCGTCGCATAGACGCCGGTACAGATGTTTCCCGAGGGGCAAACCTCCAGCGGAATGCGGTTCTTCGCCAAGTACTCCACCAGCGCGGGGTCCTCGATCGAACGCACGCCGTGCCCGATTCGCTCAGCGCCTAAAACCCGAATGGCATCCCACACGCTCTCGGGCCCGGCCGCCTCACCGGCGTGCACGCTCAGGCGAAGCCCCGCGTCTTTCGCTCGCCTGTAGATAGGCGCAAACTGTGCCGGCGGAAATTCATGCTCGGCGCCGCCGATCGTGATGCCGACCCAACTCCGTGGACGCACCGTGAGCAGCGACTCGATCGTCCGCAACCCAGACGCGACGCCCAAGTTGCGCACTGTATCGACGATCCAGCGAATCTTCGTCCCCGGCTGGTCGGCGACTTCATCCATGAAGCCGGCCAAAGCCTCGACGCTGATGCTCTTGCGGTAGAGATGTTCCGTTGGCGAGATGGTGATCTCGGCCTGAACAATGTTCTCCCGCTCGAACCTTCCGCGAATCGCCGCGACCAACCGTCGCAGATCGTCTAGGTCGCGCAGAAAAAATGTGCTCAAAAAATATGAAGCCAGAAAGCCAGAGAAGTCCGCGAAGCGAAACAGCTCCGCGGCCTCGGGTTCGCCGCTGCCGTCCGGCAAGAAGTTCTCTAGATGTTTGTGCCCAGCCCAAAAGTCGAAGTGCCGCGGCAAGGCGTCACTGAACGCTTCCTGCGGCGAATACTTCGCAAGCTGCTCGGCGAAGAATTCGCGCGGCATGGCGCCAACCAAATGCAGGTGCAATTCCGCTTTCGGCTGCTTCCGCAAGCGCTCGGCAAATTCGCTCATCGTTCGGATGAATCGCCGGCGGGAACCAGCGAAAACCTTCCCATGATACGGCGAGCCGGAAGGAAGCGGAACGTCGCATCATGTTAATCTGGTGAAGGTTGGTGGCTGGTCGTCCAATGGCAGGACACATGGTTTTGGTCCATGGAATAGGGGTTCGAATCCTCTCCGGCCAACCATCCCTATAAGCGTCCCGCTCGCTTCCCCCTATTCGATCCCGTCCACTTCACGGACAAGGTCTTCCACACTTTCGGCCATGTCAATCGGGTCGTAGAACCGCAGCGTCTTGCCGTTGAAGAAGCTGACGGTTTTTCCGATCAACCCTTTCCACGGGGCGCGCCCGTCAGCCAGAAAGAATACAGGCGCGGGCAACGGAGCGATTGATTTCAGCAACTCCTTCTCGCGATTTTTCCGGGTAAGGACGTCTGGGCCGAGGAAGATATAGGCGTCCACCTGCTCATCGCCAGGCAGCTCTCGAACGAGCATCTCGTTGAAGAAGGCCAAGTCGCTGTCCGCTCGCAGTTGGTCGACCGAGACGAAACCGGGCTTCAGTTCGTCCAGATTGCGGCGCAACGCACGATAGTCGAAGCCGTCCCGCAATCCGTGACGGGCGATCACCGTTTGCTCTTCCACGCTATAGGCGACCATCGAAAGAAGACCTGTGCGTGGATGGCGCGAGAGCGCGCGCAGCGCCGAGAAGCGCGGCATTAGTTCCCACATCCGGATGCTCGTCCGGCCTCGCCTCGTCGGGACGTCCATATTCAGGAAGACTTTAATACGCAGCAGCGGCTCGGCGCCGTCTCCGACAATCGACCGTTCGGGACGGAACAGGCTTAGGCGGGAATCAATGATTTCGCCAGGCTGAACTCGAAGGGGTAGGTTCCGGTCCTTCTTGCGCAGCTCTGCGCGGATCTCCCGCTCCACATAACA
>CAZYOX010000252.1:0-6667 GCA_964649285.1 uncultured Bryobacterales bacterium
CGACACGACCCCGGCGAAGGTGTGGTGCTTCACCGGCGACGGCTAACTCGACGAACCGTAAGCGATCGCGGGCCTGTCGCTCGCCGGGCGCGAGCGCCTCGACAATCTGATCTTCGTGGTCAACTGCAACTTGCAGCGCCTCGACGGACCGGTCCGCGGCAACGGCTCGATCGTTCAGGAGTTGGAACGTCTCTTCGCCGGCGCCGGTTGGAACGTGATCAAACTCTTGTGGGGTTCCGACTGGGACGACTTGTTTGCGCGCGACAGCGACAATGCGATCCAGCGTCGCCTTCGTGAGGTCGTCGACGGCGAGTTGCAGAGCTACGGCGCTAATGACGCCGGTTTCAATCGCCAAAGGTTCTTCAACAAATATCCCGAGTTGCAGCAGCTCGTCTCGCACCTCTCGGATGCGGAGATCGACAATCTCAAGCGCGGAGGACACGATCCGCTCAAGATTCATGCGGCCTTCGACGCGGCCGTGCGATGCCGCGGCGTGCCGACTGTGGTGTTGGCGCAAACCAAGAAGGGCTACGGATTGGGCCGCTGGGCGCAAGGCCGCATGGCCGCGCACCAGCACAAGAAGCTCAGCGACGAGGAACTCCGCTCATTTCGCGATCGATTTGATCTGCCGCTGTCCGAGCAGCAGATCCTCGACGCGGAGTTCTACCGGCCGCCAGCGGATAGCCCGGAAATGCGCTACTTGCACCAGTGCAGGAAGCGCTTGGGCGGCTATCTGCCGGCGCGAACCTCTGACGCGCCGCAACTGACGCCTCCGAAGGCCAGCGACTTCGGCGATTTTACGCTTAAGCCAAGTGGCCGCGAGATGTCCACGACGGTCGCCTTTGTGCGCATGCTGGCCGCCCTGTTGAAGAACGAAGCGATCGGGAAGCGCATTGTTCCGATCGTCGCCGACGAAGCGCGAACCTTCGGCATGGAGTCGTTGTTCCGCCAGGCGGGACTGTACTCGCACTGCGGCCAGTTGTATGAGCCCGAAGACCGAAGCAGCCTGCTGTCTTATCGTGAATCCCGCGACGGCCAGATCCTTGAGGAGGGTATCAACGAAGCCGGGGCGCTCGCTTCCTGGATCGCCGCCGGCACGTCCTACAGTTGCCACGCCGTTCCGATGCTGCCGTTTTACGTGTTCTATTCGGTGTTCGGATTTCAACGCGTAGGCGATTTGATCCTGGCCGGGGCGGATTCACGCGCCCGCGGCTTTCTCATTGGCGCGACTTCTGGGAGGACGACCCTCTCGGGCGAGGGCTTGCAGCACCAAGACGGCAGCAGCCATCTGCTCGCTTCCACGATTCCGAGCTGTCGCGCCTACGACCCGTGCTTTGCCTATGAATTGGCCGTGATCGTTGAGCAAGGCATGCGCGCGATGCTGCAGAGGCAAGAGGATGTTTTCTATTACGTGACCGTGATGAATGAAGCGTATCTTCATCCGTCACTGCCCGCGGGCGCCGAGGAGGGCATCCTCAAAGGCATGCACCTGGCGCGCCGCGGGGTGATGAGGAAGGCGCGAGTTCAACTCCTGGGTTCGGGCGCGATTCTGCGTGAAGCGCTCGCTGCGGCCGACATTCTCGAACAGGATTGGGATGTAACCGCAGATGTGTGGAGCGTCACGAGCTTCTCGGAGTTGCGGCGCGCTGGGCTCAAGACTGAGCGATGGAATCGGCTGCATCCGACGAAGGCGCCGCGCCTGTCTTGGGTCGAGGAGTGCCTCAATTCCACAATGGGCCCGGTGGTTGCGGCAACCGACTACGTGCGCGCGATTCCCGATTTGATCCGCACCTGGGCTCCCCGCCGCTACATCACGCTCGGCACGGACGGATTTGGGCGAAGCGACACGCGGGCGGCCCTGCGGCGCTTCTTCGAGGTCGACCGCACGGCCATCGCGCATGCCGCGCTGAGCGGACTGGTCGAAGAAGGAACCCTCGACCCATCCTGTCTTGCCAAGTTCCGCAAGCGATACCAATACGCACCTCCCTTAAGCGCACCATGGGACGCGTAAATTAGTTAGGTATATTGCTAACTTTTGTGGTAGGTTAGGCATATGCCTAACCAAACGGCGGTTCTTGACGGCGCTTTTCATGCCTTGGCCGATCCTACCCGGCGCGCCGTCCTTGAGAGGCTTTCCCGCGGTACGGCTTCGGTCAGCGAACTGGCGCAGCCGTTTGACATGGCACTCCCCTCGTTTCTGCAGCATCTACGCGTGTTGGAAGACAGCGGGTTGATCCGCTCGCACAAGGTCGGCCGCGTGCGCACTTGCGCGGTTAATTCGCGCTGCTTGAGCGAAGCGGAATCGTGGCTGGCCAAGCAGCGCAGCCTGTGGGAGAAGCGCCTAGACCAGTTAGACAGCTACTTGTTGGAGATGAAGGAACAATACAGCGATGAAACCGACTTATGAATTTGACGCGAAGCGCGACCTGGTCTTTGAGCGCACCGTGGACGTACCTCGCGAGCTGATATGGAAGGCCTGGACCGAACCCGAACACTTGATGAAGTGGTTCTGTCCCCGTCCCTGGATGACCACGGAGTGCGAGATCGATCTGCGCCCTGGCGGGAAATTCTATACCAAGATGCGCGGCCCGGAAGGCCAAGAGTTCGGCAACGCAGGCTGCTTCCTGGAAGTGGCTCTTCACGAGAAACTGATCTTCACCGATGCGCTTGCTCCGGGATACCGTCCCTCGGAAAAGCCGTTCTTCACCGCTATGGTGCTTATGGAGCCGCAAGGCAAAGGGACCAAGTACACGGCCTACGCCATCCACGGCGACGAAGCGGGACGCAAGACGCACGAAGAGATGGGCTTCCACGAAGGCTGGGGAAAAGCATGGGAACAGCTCGTTGAGTACGTGAAGAGCTGGCAGGCGGCGAAATGACGACATTCGACCCGACACTCGACCTCATGATCGAGCGCATCCTTGACGCGCCGCCAGAGATGGTTTGGAAGGCCTGGACTCGCCCGGAGCACCTGCGCAAATGGTTCGTCCCGAAGCCTTGGCACATACCGGAGTGCGATATCGATGTACGGCCCGGCGGCAGGCTTCGCGTGGAGATGCGCTCGCCCGAAGGCGAGGGCTCGGGCATCAACGGTTGCTATCTCGAAGTGGTCGAGAACAGGAAGCTCGTTTGGACCGACACGTTATCGGTCGGTTATCGACCGGCTACGACGCCGTTCATCACCGCCGTCATTTCCTTCGAAGCCCATGGCAAAGGCACGAAGCAAACGTCGTGGGTGATGCACAAAGATCCGGCAACACGCCAAGTCCACTTAGACAAGGGCTTCTATGACGGGTGGGGCGCCTGCCTGGATCAACTGGAGGAATTAGTAAAGAGTTGGCAAGCGAGGTGAAGAGGGGCGCGCTGAGCGATCGCATCGCCGTCGTTGCTGGAGCGACGCGCGGCGCCGGGCGCGGCATCGCCGCCGCTCTCAGCGAAGCGGGCGCAACGGTCGTTTGCACCGGACGGTCGAGCCGCGTCGCCGACCTGAAGTCGGACTATGCGGGCCGTCCGGAGACGATTGAAGAAACAGCGGAGCTGGTCACGCAATTGGGCGGTCAGGGCATCGCCGTCCCGATAGATCACTTGGAGCATTCCCAAGTAAAGGGCCTGCGGGATCGGATCGCTCAAGATTTCGGGCGCATCGACATCTTGGTCAACAACATTTGGGGCGGCGAAACGCTGAAAGGCGAGCCTGAGGAATGGAACAAGCCCATCTGGGAAGTGGACCTCGACAAGGGTTTGCGTATCCTCAGGCTGGCGATCGACACGCACCTGATCACCTCGCACTTCTTGTTGCCCCTGATGATCCAGCAACCGGGCGGATTGCTGGTCGAAGTGACCGATGGCGCCACGGCATACAACGCCAACAATTACCGCATTTCCGTCTACTACGACTTGGCCAAGGCGGCGGTGAACCGGCTAGCCTTCTCACAAGGCCACGAGCTCTCTGCACATAACGCCACGGCAGTGGCAATTACGCCTGGTTGGCTCCGGTCGGAGATGATGCTGGAGACATTCCACACGACGGAGGAAACCTGGCGGACGGCAAACGCTCCACTGGGATTCGCTACATCGGAATCCCCGCGATACGTCGGGCGCGCCGTCGCAGCCATCGCCGCCGATAACGAGCGTAAGCGATGGAACCAACAATCGCTAACCGTGGGCGAGCTGGCTGCCTATTACGAATTCACCGACATCGACGGTTCCCAGCCTGACGCCTGGCGCTACATGCGCGACGCGGAAGCCGATCCGGGCGTGGATCCCAACGATTACCGTTAGTGGGCGCGGCGGCTTTCATACGTCTTCAAATGGATGTAAGCGAGCCGCAAAAGCGACAGACCGCTCGTCTCCGCATTGGCGGCGTCGCGGCGGCGCAGCAGATCGCCAAGTACATGGTCGGCCTCGGTGCGTGAGCCGCCCTCGAGATCGCGCAGCATTGAAGCCGTAAAGGTAGAGCCGGTCTGGGTGAGCAGCGGCCGGCTCCAGGACAAGAAGGCGGGGCGCGGCGCATAGCCCTCGGCGTCGGCAATAGCGCGGCACTCCTCAAACAACGCGAGGAGGAAATCATCTCCAGACGGCGCCGTGAGAATGTCTCCCAACGAGCCGCGCATCAAACACGTGGCGCCCGCGAGCGTCGCCAGAAAGACCCACTTCTCCCACATCTGCTGCAGGATCACGTCGCTGGGCTGAGCGTCGAAGCCGGCGCCGGTCATCACCGCGGCCAGCGCACGGACACGTTCGGAGATGCCGCCGTCGAGTTCGCCGAAGGAAATGGAGTGCGCCTGATTGAGATGCACAACGGCGCGATCTTCGTTGAGCGTCGCCGCAATCTTACATTCCCCGCCGAGTACGCGCTCGCGGCCGAAACGAGAGCTGAGGACTTCCAAGTGGTTCATGCCGTTGAGCAACGGCAAGATCATTGTTCCGGGGCCGACGGCCGGGGCGAAGGAATCGATAGCGCCGGCTAGATCGTAGGCTTTGGAGCTGAGGATGACGACATCGAACGTCTGGCTCAGGTTGTCGGCCTGAACGGTCGCCGGGTTGGGCAGCGTGACGTCGCCGTAAGCGCTCTTGATGATCAGGCCGTCACGCGCGAGTTCCGCGGCGCGCCCTGCACGAACCAAGAAGGTGACATCGCGGCCCGCTTGGAGCAGGCGTCCGCCGAAATAACCGCCGACCGCGCCGGCGCCGAGGATCAGAATGCGCATATCCCTATGTTGCCGGTTTGGAGCAACGCCTAGCGCTACAATTCTGGTGCTCAAGGACCCGAAATTGCCCAAACCCGCGATCGAGTCCATCTTGCGCCGCGACCGCCTAGTCCTCGCGGCAAGCCTCGCCATCCTCACTCTGCTCGCCTGGGCCTACCTGGCTTATCTCGCCTGGGACATGCAGTACATGGACATGAGCGACCCCAACATGGATATGAACATGGCCATGCCCACGATGCGGGCCTGGCGCATGGCGGAATACTTGCTGATGTTCGTGATGTGGGCGGTGATGATGGTCGCGATGATGATCCCGTCAGCCGCGCCGATGATCCTGATGTTCGCCCGAGTCAACCGCGAGCGGCGCGAGCGGCAACGGCCGTACGTTCCGACGGCGGTCTTCGTGGCAGGCTATTTGACGGTTTGGACTGCGTTCAGCGCGGCAGCGACGCTGCTGCAAGGCGCCCTGCATCGAGCGGCGTTGCTGTCGCCGATGATGGTCAGCACGAGCTCTGCTCTGGGCGGCGGATTGCTTCTGTCGGCCGGAGTGTTCCAATGGACTCCGCTGAAGCGCGCCTGTCTGGACCATTGCCGCTCTCCGCTGTCCGTGATTATGACCGAGTGGCGCGAAGGGACCGGCGGCGCCTTCCTAATGGGCTTGCGGCACGGCGCTTACTGCACCGGCTGTTGCTGGATCTTGATGGCTCTGCTGTTCGTCGCCGGGGTGATGAACTTGCTTTGGGTGGCGGCGATTGCCGTCTTTGTGCTGGTTGAAAAGGCGGCCCCGCAAGGCCAGTGGGTGGGCCGTGCCGCAGGGGCGGCGCTAATCGTGGCCGGCGCATATATAATTGCCGGCTAAGCGGCGTTATACTCGACTCGACTGGAGGAGACCACGATGGCAACGGAAACGGCAACAACGTCTTGGAGCCTGAAGGGCCGCGGCTATGAGTTCTGCAATTGCGACTTCGGTTGCGGATGCAACTTCGGCGGCTTCCCTAACTCAAAGGACGGCAGTTGCCGCGCGCTGGTGGGCATGCACATCACGGAAGGTTCCTGCAGCGACGTGGATTTGTCGGACCTGAAATGCGCGGCCGTGGTTGCTTGGCCTAAGGCGATCCACGAAGGCAATGGCAAGTGCGTATTCATTGTGGAGCCTTCAACGACCGACAAACAGATTGAGCAGATGGCTCAAATCTTCACCGGGAAATTAGGCGGCTTGCCATGGGAGCTGCTCGGACCTACCTTCGAAGTCGTCGGGCTGGAGAAGGCCAAGATCACCATCACGGGCAGCGGGCCCAAGAGCACGTTCACGATCGACGGCATCGGTGAAGGCCACGGCGATACGTTCAAGAATCCCGTGACCGGCGAAGAACACCTCGCTATCGTCGACTTGCCGGACGGATTCATTTGGACGAGAGGCGAATGCGGACAGGGTACGCATCACGCCAAAGCCGGCAATC
>CAZYOX010000253.1:0-6642 GCA_964649285.1 uncultured Bryobacterales bacterium
TCGCGAGCACGGTGATCTCGCCAAGCGTGTCGAACGCGCGAAAATCAACGAGGATAACGTTCACGATGTTGCGGCCATGTCCCAAAGTCGGTCCGACCTCGGCAAAGTATTCCCTCAGCCGCGGAGCCGTTTCGGTCAGCGCCACGGATAACACCAGTCCTGAAATGAAGACTCCGAGCCCAATAGCGATCAGAGCGTCACGAGTACGGACGAGCGCCGGAGAAAGAGGGCCGAAGACGCGGAAATGACGGAAGACAAGCACGTAGATGAGAACGGTGAGCGTTTCCACCGAGAACTGCGTCATCGCGAGATCGGGGGCGCCGAAGCTGAGGAACATCATCGCAACGCCATAGCCGACCGCGCCGAGTGAAAGCACCGCTGCTATCGTCGATCGCGAACGAGCCGCCGCAATGGCGCCGGCCAGGATAACGAACACGATGAAAACATCCGGGATGGTAATGCTGGTTTGGGGAGCCTCAAAGTTGAAACCTCGATTCCTCACCAGTACGGCGCTTCCGGCCACGACCGATGTAGCCACGACGACCATGACGTAGGTTCGCAATGACGCGCTGTGCAGCTTCGGAGCGATCGCGGCACTGACGGCATTCAGCCCTGAGAGCAACGCGTCGTAGAATCCTTCGGTTCCGTGTCTCGGCATCCACGTCCGTTTTCGAATTGTTTCGTGGATGACATACGTAAGCAGGACGATCACTAGCGTAAGCACGCTGAGCAGCAGCGCCGGCGTGATTCCGTGCCACAAGCTCAGCGAAACGTCGACGGACGCGCCCACGGCCGCTCTCGCCGCGACTGACAGCGGACCGTTCAGCAGGAATGGCGCGACTCCAGCGAGCAACCCGATCACGGCCAGAACGAGCGGAGGAATCCACAGAGAGCGCGGAGGTTCGTGGGCATCGTTCACGGACGGCGCGTTTCTCCAGAAAGGCAACACGCCCGCAAGCAGTCCCGCCAGGCCGAGCAGCGCGCTCGCCAGCACAATCGCAATCGTCAGCCAGGGGAACCAGCCGTTCGCGTGAAGCAAAGCTTCGTAGGCGCCGTCCTTGCCTACAAATCCGAGCGTTAGAGGCGCACCGGCCATCGAGATCGCGGCCGCGCCGCCAGCCAGCGCCGTGATCGGCATCGTTTGACGCAGACCAGCTAGCACAGAGATGTCGCGCGTGCCCGTCTCGTGATCGATGGCGCCCGCTACCAGGAAAAGCGCACCCTTGTACGCGGCGTGCGCGACCAGATACGTCAAAGCCGCGACGATCGCTTCGCGCGTGCCGACGCCTAGCAGCATGGTCAGGACGCCTAGTGCGCTTAGCGTCGAGTACGCCAAGATGCGCTTCAGATCGGTCTCCTGCACGGCACGATAAGCTCCGACAAGCATGGTTGCCGCGCCCGCCATGGTCAGCGCCAGCGTCCAGAGCGGCGTCGCGCCGAAAATGGGAGTCATGCGCGCCATGAGGTACACGCCAGCCTTGACCATCGTCGCGGAATGGAGATAGGCGCTTACCGGCGTAGGCGCTTCCATCGCGTTCGGCAGCCAGAAGTGGAAAGGAACCTGGGCCGATTTCGTGAATGCCGCCAGCAGTACCAGGCCTGCGATGACGCCATGGAACGGGCTCGACGCAATCGCCGCGTTCGCCCCGGCCATCGCGGAAAGATTTGCTGAGCCGGAGACGTCCAACAGCAGGACGCCTGCGGCAAGCAGCGCCAAACCGCCCGCCCCTGTGACGATCAATGCTTGCAGAGCGGCCGATCTGGCAGCAGCCCGCTCATGTTCGAAGCCAATGAGTAGGAACGAGGTAAACCCGGTGATCTCCCAGAAAACGAACAGAGTGAGAATGTTGTCGCTCAGAACGACGCCGAGCATCGCGCCCATGAACGCGAACAGCGAGGCATAAAAGCGGCCCGCGTGAGCGTGATCGCCCAGATAACTGCCGGCGTACAGGACAACGAGCGCACCGACCCCGGTAATCAGAATCGCGAACAGCAAGCCGAGCCCGTCGAGGTTGAACGAGAGCGTCAATCCCAGCGATGGCGCCCACGGCAGTTCCACCAGGCGGCCTCCTGCCGAAACCGTTTCCCGCATCTCGTAGCCAAAGAGCACGGCCAGCAGGGCCGGCCAAACCGCGAGCACGCCCGCGCGACGCGGGAACCTGCCTACAAGCCAGGCCGCCAAAATCGCGATCGCGAACGGTGAAAGTATGAACAGGCCGATCACGGGGAGTCCTGGCCTCGCACAGGGTGAGACTCTGAGAGCGTCTCATATTGGACGCGAAGCATGCATTTTCCGACAGTGACGCTGTGATGCTTCAGGGCGCAGATCTGTGTCCCATTCATGGCATTTCGTTCCTTCCGAGGCGCGATCGTGAGGGAGCGTTCTGGGGCGTCGAACGGGGAAAGCAAAGCGATGGGAAGCGGTGAAGCCGCTCCTTCACCGTCGCGCCTCAGAAGAGAGGCGAGGCGTAACAGGCCCTGTGCTAGCCCTGGCTTTGGGATGTTGTATTGTTCGGATGGCCGAGACTCTTAGCGCGTCAGTGGATCTTCGACCTCCGGCGGGGTGGCGTGGATGAGTTCGCCGAGATGGGGTTCGCGTTCTACGATGCGTTGGCGCATCTCCCAAGCGACCCTGCGGTAGGAGATGTGTCCCTTGACGCCGGAGCGAACGCGCGAGATGTATTCGGCCTCGGCGAAATCCATCTTGTATAGCGAACGACAGCGAGTCGCGAACGGCAACAGGTAGTGCCCTGCCCTCTCCGGCAGCGCCTGCCGCGCTTGAGCCGCAGCCTGCATGTCGCCCGCGTAGCGCTCTTCGAGGCCAGCCTCGACAATCAACTCCGGCGTCTCGAAGCCGAGTTCGGCGGTGAATTCTTGACGGACCTGTTGGCAGCGCCGATGCCGGTGCATGTCGCGGTAGGCGCCGATGTCGCAGACGATATCGAAGACGTAGGCGTAGCCCGAACGGAACTCGCGCAGCAACTCTTCGCGGCGTTCTTTTCCTTCGAGCGCCACGTCGAGAATTTCGCGCTTGCGAGGGATGCTCCAACCGCTGACGTCGTCCAGAATCACTCGGAACGGCGCCGATGTCGCCGAATACAGCCACGTAGCGGCAATTTCGTCCAGCGGATCTGCGGGCCGCACTAAGTCCACATCCGGTAAGTCAGCCGTTGTGGGGTACGACACGTTCTGCGCCGCCCAATCTTTCATGCGCTGATAGGCAGCGCGGCGATACTCGTCGGGCTCGGCGTACTTGGCCAGCGTGGGCGCCAGCGGCTCCAGTCCTTGTGAAGGTTCCCAGACGCACCCCGGGGGCTCGGCGCAGGCATACTTCATCTCGCGGGCCAGCGAGCGAATCTCGCCGTACTCGGACGCGCCTAGCCGGCGCATCTGCCCTTCCAATGTGCGGATGCTGGTCACCTGGCCCAGATTCGTGGAGATCCCCAGGAACAGCAGATAGCGCGCGACGTCGTAGGCGCGAGCCTCGATGGTTCGGCGGTAGTTGCCGTCCGTCATACCCTCGGGCTGGGGGATGCGCGCCTTCAGTATCCCTGTCAGCTCGTCGTGCAGGGTCAGGTAGCGATCCATCAAGTCGCCCGCCGCTTGGCGATAGGAGGCTAGCGCGGCGTCGCGAAGCTCAGGCGGGTCGATGACCGAGCCCCTCGAAAAATCCTGGTAACGGCTCGACTTCGCCTGGCCGTCCCAAAGCTGTTCGTCTTCGATCTCGATGGCCGCCAACTCAGAGACGCCCTCGAAACAGAAAATGCAGTGCCCGAGATCGGCGATGGAGGCGTGGCCGTACTGGAAGTAAAAGCTATCGAGGAACTTGCCCGCCGAATGCGTCTTGACCCACTCGAGGCTCTCTCGAACGGAATCCGGCGAACGGCTGTAGCGAGCCAGCGCGTAGGCGCTTTTCTCCGGCGGCATCGGCGCGACAACGACGACGCGACGGGAGTGAGGCGCTGGATCGGGAGCGGCTGCCATAGAGGCCGATTCTAGCAGCCCCGGACCGGGTGAATGAGAAGGCCTCCGAACTCGCCTTGCCGGCGGTCGAAAGCCCTCCTCCCCCCACAAGAAACTCAACGAACGGTTCTGTACCCGCCTGGACCTCGAAAGCTTTTCGCATCAATGCCGTAGCGCTTAATCTTTTCGTGCAGGTTTCGCTCACTGAGACCGGCGTACTCCGCGGTGCGGCTGATGATGCCGCCGCACCGCGCCAGCGCGGCGGTCACGTAAGAGCGTTCAAACTGCTCAATCACGCGATTTTTGGCGGTCTGGAAGTCTTCCATCTCGCCGTCCGTTTCGGGACTGGCGGCGAAGGCGTCGGCCGCTTCCGCCGGAAGGTGCGAGGGCCGTATCGAATCGCCTGAGCAGAGGATCGCCGCCCGCCGAATGAAGTTCTCCAGCTCGCGCACGTTGCCCGGATAATCGTAGGCCGTCAGCAACCGCAACGCTTCGGGACTGACGGCGAGGCCCGGCTTGCCGCATCGTTCGCCGAACATCCTAGCGAAGTGTGCGCTGAGTTCCGGGACGTCTCCCCGTCGTTCGCGCAAGGGCGGAACTTCGAGCCGGATGATGTTCAGCCGGTAATACAGATCGCTTCGGAAGGAACCGTCGGCGATGCGCTGAGTAAGATCGCAGTTTGCCGCGGCGATCAGCCGCACATCGCAGTAGTGCGCTTGCGACGAGCCAACCGGCGAGTACTCGCCCGTTTGCAGCGTACGCAGAAGCGCCACTTGCAGAGACGGCGTCATCGCGCTGATTTCGTCGAGGAAAATCGTGCCGCCGTCGGCGCGCTCAAACTTGCCGACCTTGCGTTCGACCGCGCCGGTGAAGGCGCCCCGCACGTGCCCGAAGAACTCCGACTCTTGCAATGCCTCCGGCACGGCGCCGCAATTTACCGTCACGTACGGTTGACCGCGACGGCCGCTTCGGTCTCGAATCAGCTCGGCAATTAGCTCTTTGCCGGTGCCGCTCTCCCCGGTGATGAGTACCGTCGCATTCGTGTCGGCCACTTTCGCGGCCAACTCGATTACCTCAAGCAGCGCTGGATCGGAGCCGACGATTTTGGTCGCTGGCCGATGCCGAAACGAAGCGGCCGAGTCGCGATGGTCTAGCGTGTTCTCGAGTGCCGGTCTGAGGTGCATGGGTGCTCGATTCCGATTCTCGCCCGCGCCGTTGTAGCGCTCAATGGGCGGATCGGTTCATTCGCCGGCGGGTACCGAGGCCGTACGTTCGACATATGCCCAAGCGTTCGCGCAGACATGCCCCGCCTTGTGAGCGGCGCGGCGGCGTATTTGGCCAGCACGCGGGAAACTTTTAACGGACGCTTTTTCTACAGCTTAGGAGCCAGACCGGCAATTAGGTCAACTAGCGGGTACCAGTTCTTTCGTCCTGGCAACGACGGCTCTTTCTGTAGCGCCATGGTCCTATTCGGCGTGGTGGTTGACTGGGCCGGAACCTCGTCCAAGTCCTGGCGCCGTGGCGATCGCTTCGGAAATATATCGCTTCGCCTCCCTTACGGCGCCGCACAGATCCGTACCTTTCGCCAGTTCGGCAGTGATCGCTGCGGAGTACGTGCATCCCGTGCCGTGTGTGTGGCGAGTATCGTAGCGTTGGGTCGCGAAAAGCTCTTCGGCGCCGTCGGCGTACAGCAGGTCCACGGCTTGCTGACTCGCATCGAGGTGACCGCCTTTGATCAGTACGGCCCTAGGTCCTAAGTCCGCGATCCGGCGAGCGGCCTGGCGCATGTCGTCCAACGAGGCGACTTCCCTTCCCGTCAGCGCGGCGGCTTCGGGCAGGTTCGGAGTGACTAAGGCAGCCTGCAGCAATAATTCTTGCATCAGAGCGCGGCGCGCCTCCGCGGCCATTAACGCCTGGCCGTGCTTGCTAATCATGACCGGGTCGACGACCAGCGGGCAGGTCTTCCCTGCCGCCCAGCGAGCGACCGCGGCGACAATTTCGGCTGACCCCAACGCGCCGGTCTTAGCGGCTTGCGGCGGGATGTCGGAAGTCACGGCCTCGAGCTGCCGCACGACATAGTCGGGGTCCAACGGATCGACGGAAGTCACTTCGGTTGTGTTCTGGATAGTCAGCAGCGTGACGACGCTCATGCCGTACACGCCGAATTGGTGAAAGGTCTTGAGATCGGCCTGAAGGCCTGCGCCGCCCGAGGGATCCGAACCAGCGATGGTGAGTGCGACCGGCTTCATTATTCCCGTCCGAAACCATTGTGCGCTATCGCCGCTTTCAAACGATTTGGTACAACGGTCGAATATCCTGTCGCCCGGCGCCCCGATCCCCTCTCCATGTCTAATTTGTTGGAAATTATTAACCCCGAGGCGAACGCTCTCAAAGCCCGGGTCGCCGTTTTTGACTTCGACGGCACGATCTCGATCATCCGCGCCGGCTGGATCGACGTGATGGTCCCTATGATGGTCGAGCCCTTGCTGGCCCTAAAGACCGGTGAGACCGAAGAAGAGATCACCAGCATCGTGCGCGGCTTCGTGGGTCAACTCACGGGACGCCAAACCATTTATCAAATGATGGAGTTCGCCGAGCAAATCAAGAAGCGCGGCGGCACGCCGAAGGATCCTCTGGAGTACAAGCATCAATATCTCGACTTGCTGATGGTCAAGATCA
>CAZYOX010000254.1:0-6632 GCA_964649285.1 uncultured Bryobacterales bacterium
CATCGGCCCGGTCCAGCGAGCCCCAGGACGTCGAGCGGTTCATGATCAATCCCAAACGACGCGGTTCTCCTCCTAGGAGTCCGGCGATCGCCCGCCGTTTTCTGCGCACCAGGTACAAGGCCGATATGTCTGGGGTGCATACGATGCCGATGAACGAAGAACGGTTCAACACCGCCCGCGACGCTGAGTACAGGGCGTCCGGATGATCGACGACAACCGTCGAGTAGGCTTCCATCGCCACACGCACCACATCATCCAACCGTGAGAACTGCAGCGGTGCGGCGCTTCGCTCCGCCGCCGGAACCAGGACGTCTAGGTTTCCCCACGCTGTCACCGTCCTTTTCAGACGGCTATGGTCCAACGCACCCGCAATCAGCAAGTCGTCCAATGTTCCCCTGGGCTGCAAACCTAGTCGGAAGGCCGTCGTACCGCTGTGAAAGTCGTAGTCAATCAGGAGCACGTTCTCGGAGGAATTACGGGCGATCGCCTCCGCAACGTGCAAAGCGGTCGTCGAGGCGCCGCTTCCTCCCTGGGCCGGCATTAGGGTGACCAAGCGGCCTGTCGGCTTCGGAGGTGCGGGGACGCCGCCGCTTGCATCAGCCACCGCGTAGCCCAGGTCTGTTGTCGTTTGCGCTAGCGATAGCAGCCCCGCGCGCCAAGACTGCGGGGACTCGCCTTCCGCGGCGCCTAACTCTGAGAGCCGCTCCAGTATCTTCTCGCGGTGCGCCGTTTCACAGGCGGCCGAGCAGAAATCGTCCGAATGCACCAGGCCTGAAGCCCGCCCGCATTGTAGACAGCGCATCAGCGGCGACATCTACTTGCTGCCGGCTTTGCCGGCGCCCTCCGCCGATTCTCGGATTGTCGACATGGCGCCGTCTCTGGTTGAAATCGAGACCATTTCGTTACTACCTGCGTTTGGCCTATTTATCCCACCACTAACATCGCCTTGGAGCTTCACTGTCAGCCCTAGTTGACTTCTTATTTCGACCGTACGCTTCGATTCCATTCCCTGAGAGCACGACCGGCAGTACCAAGGCCGACAAACGACCAGTCATCGCAAGGCTCCGACACTCAAGCTTGGGCGAGTTGGAAGAGCCCATGTACTCAGCGGAACGCCTTAGCACTCTCTAAGCTGCAAAGCACTAGCGACGCCGTACGGCATTCTTATGGGCGCTCCGCGGCATGCGGCAGAAACTAAACGATCGAGGCAGACGCGGGGCCACCGGCCTAAGCGCCCTCAGACGAATTGTGACCACGCAGAGCACTACTTCCGGCGCTGCGCCGAAGCCTCCTCAAGCGGCGACGACCGATGGGCGCGTCGAGCACGTCATCGAGTCTGACTTGCGCCTGGGCTTGCCGGCAGCCGCTCTTCTGCTCTCTTTTCAGGCCTTGTACGACGCTGTAGCGCTGGATGATCGCGGCGGCGACCTGGTGACCCTCACTCTGGCCTCCGCCGTGCTGTGCGCCCTTTCGTGGGTCGTCATCCGCGCCAAATACTTGGCCATTCCCCGTCGCGTCATCGGGGCCATCGTCGTGAGTTCCACTGTGGGCCTGCAGATCGCGCACTACGTGTACACGGGCGCCCTCGTCTATGCCTTGACTACCGGATTGGTGAACGTTGCAGCCGGCTACCTCATGCTCTGGCCGCGTTGGGCCGTTGGCCTTTCCGCTTGTTCCTCCGTCGTCTGGATCACAGTTACCTATCAGTTCGACGCGCCGCCCGAAGGCATGCTGGCTTTTGCTGCATCGCTTGTGCCCTTCCTGAGCATGTCTCCGTACATCTCCAAGGCCAGGGAGGCTTCGCTCACAAGCGATTCCATCAATGTTTCCGAACGGATATCTCAAGCAGAGAAGGCCATTCGTCGCAATCGGCAGTTGGAGGCTCGCCTTGAGTTAATTCAGGGCGCCGGAGACGGTCATTGGTTCTGGGACCTGAAGACGGATAAGTGCCAGTTCTCCCAACAATGGGCAGCCGTGTTGGACTTTAACGCCGAAGAGATCGCAGGCACGCCGGACGCCTGGTTCAGTCGCATCCACCCGCACTATCTACCGCAGGTGAAAGAAGACCTCTCGGCGCACCTCTACGGGCGCACAGCTCGGTTCCAAAGCCAGTACCGGATCCAGAAGCGTGACGGCTCCTACATCTGGGCGCTTTCGCGCGGCACGGCGTTGCGCGACAAGGAAGGTAATCCTATTGCGATTGCCGGGCTGCAAACGGATATCACCCATCTTGTCGTGGCCGAGAAACAGATGTTGGACGACGCCTTCCAAGACCGCCTAACCGGCCTGGCCAATCGCAAAGCCTTCATGGTTCGTCTCGAACGTGCTCTGGACGCAGCCCGCAACGTCGGTTCGCAGTTCGCCGTGATCTTCATGGATCTAGACCGATTCAAGATCATCAACGATACGCACGGGCACATGGTTGGCGATCAACTGCTCGCTTCGACGGCCGCTAGGCTGCGGGCCTGTCTGCGGGAAAAACAGGGAGACATCTTGGCTCGCTTCGGCGGAGATGAGTTCGTCGCTCTGCTTGAAGACTTGCGAGAACCGGAGACCGCGGTCGCCGTGGCCTCGCGCTTTCAGCGCGCGCTGCGAGCGCCGATCCAGATTGGCGAACACGAACTCAGTACCGGCGTGAGCGTAGGCATCGCATTCAGCAACACCGGCGTCGAACGCGCCGAAGACATGTTACGCGACGCCGATACGGCGATGTACCGCGCGAAGGCCGCGAGGAACGGCGAAATCTCGATCTTCAACAACCAGATGCATGAGGACGTGATTCGCAGCTACTCGCTTGAGAATGATCTCTCGAAGGCCCTGGGCCGCGGAGAGTTCTTCCTCCACTACCAACCTGTCCTCACGCTTTCTACTGGTCGCATCGTCGGCGCCGAAGCGCTCATCCGCTGGCAGAGAACGCCGGAACAAGTGGTCGGACCGGGAGAGTTCATTCCCCTGGCCGAGGAGCACGGCTTCATCGAAGCAATTGGCGAATGGGCGCTTCGCGAAGCGTGTCTTCAGACGCTGGCGTGGCAGAAGGCCGGCTCTCCCTCGATTCGCGTGGCCGTCAATCTCTCGGCTAAGCAGTTGCAGCTCAATCACTTTCCACAGACTGTCGAGCGCATCTTGGCCGAAACTGGACTGGCGCCGTCTTGCCTCGACCTCGAGCTGACCGAGACGGCGCTCATGATGAACCTTGGGGAAGCTTCGAAGCTCATTGATCGGCTGCGGCAACTCGGCGTATCGATCGCCATCGATGACTTCGGCACTGGCTATTCGTCCCTCGGCTACTTGCGCACGCTTTCGTTCAACTCGCTCAAGATCGATCGCTCATTCGTCGCCGATCTGACGGTCGACGCAAAGGCCCGCGCTGTCGCCGAAGGGCTTATCGAGCTGGCCCACAGGCTGCGGTTGAAAGTGACGGCGGAAGGCGTGGAGACGCCCGAACAGCTCGCTTACCTCAGCCGCTCCGGCTGCGACTACTTTCAAGGCTATCTCGCCAGCAAACCGCTATCGCCCGAGGGCTTTAGAGAACTGCTGGGCGATGGCGGTCGCTTGACAGCGCTGGCCAAGGTACTCCATGGCGCCCCATCATCTAAATTCGCCCCGGGCCGCCGAGTCGGCGTAGGGGCGGCAGCGGTGACCGGCGCTTAGCCCGCATCCCATCCGCACGCCGCTATTGGTAAGATCGATAGTTCAACCCCTTCTTGCGGAGAGGTGGCCGAGTGGTTGAAGGCGCACGCTTGGAAAGCGTGTGTAGGGGAAACTCTACCGAGGGTTCGAATCCCTCCCTCTCCGCCATCCATATTCCTTGTTCTATTGGCCGGCGCATGGCGCTAGCGCCAAACGATGAAGTCCTTGTCCGCATAACCTCGCGTCCGTGCGCAGACTTCAAATCCATCGCGGCTGCCGTCATCGTTGGTATTGCCTTCGATTGTGTCGAAGGCCTCGGGGCCAGAGGAGACGACGATGCCGGTGTGCGTCCAATCGGAGGAGGTTCGCCGGACGAGAAATATGGAGCCTGGAGGAATCGCGCCGGGCCTAGCGTTTCGTTCGGCTACGAATATGCCTGCCGCAGCGGCTTGCGAGGAAAGGGAATCGCACGAAAAGGATCCCGCGATAGGCATCGGAACGCCGAGGGTCTGGCGGGCTTGTTCGAGCAAGAAGACGACAAACCCGGCACACCAGGCCCAAGACGCGCCGTCGTTCCCTTTCATATACAGCCGTACCCATGGGCCGCAGTTCTGACCGCCGGTCTCGATGGGACGCTCTTTGAGATGGCGCGTACCGTAGTCGACAATCATGTCGCCGAGCCGGTTCCTGCGCCGTGCGCTTCGTTGCAACGCCCGCTCCATCGGCCGGATGAGGGCGCGATGCGTCGCCTCGTCAACGACTCCGTTCTCCGGAAGCCGCGCTTTGCGCTGGAAGCGGGACACAGCCTGCGCCGTGACTGGACCGAAGTCGCTGTCGATAGCAACTCCGAAACCGTTGATGTTGAGCCATTCCTGCAAACGGCGCACCGCCATGCCGCGGGTCCCGGCGGAAAGCGTTCGTTCCGGCTCCAGTTCGGCGCGGATCCAGGAAGAAAGATTCGTGGTGCTCCCATCCAGCAGATGCATATGCCCGCCGTACTTGTCTAAACGCCTAGCCGATATCCGGCGGGGCCGTGCTTGTCCGCTGCGCGAATAGCGTTGCGCTCGCCAATGCGCCGAGCGCCGCCAAAGTGAATACCAATGCCTCGCCCACAACCGCCGATGGACTCACTTCGAGAAAATTGAGGCCCACCGCATAGGCGGTGGCTGTCAGCAGGCCGGCGAGCACTCCGACGACGACCTGTATCGCCAGCGCCCGAGACTGCGGTTTCTTACGGCCACCCATCAAGGGCATGAAGTAGCGCACGAAAGCGCCCAGCAGGCCGCCCGCGGCCGCCGCAAGGCCGAATCCCCATGGCGGTATGAAGGCAACGCTCGCCGTCGCAGGGGCCAATACGTCGGTGGAGGCCGTCACGACAGCATCTCCTAGCCCCCTCGACCGAATCGAGGCGACCGCCGTGCCGCCGTCTTCGATAGTGAGAAGCGAGGGCTCGGGACGAGTGCCATCGGATGTCAAAAGAACCGTGACCGGTCCGCCGCCGAAACCGCTTGGCAAACTCACGGTGACGTCCGCTGTCTCAAGCCCCAGACCCTGTATGCGCTCCGGGGAAACCGTCAGCTGAAGACTAGGCCGTTGAACCGGTATTTCGAGTTCCAAACCATCGGGATCGAACTCCGGCCGAATCCTGACGGCAATCACGTCTCCAGGACGGCGTGCCGTGATCTCAACCGCACGGAACGGAAGGTTCGTGTGGTTGAAGGCTATGGAACCCGGAGAAACCGTATCCGCCGCCGCGGTCAGCAACATCTGAACGTTTCGGCCGAGACTGGCGCTAGAGCCGGGATTGAGCGCGTTCTCTAGGCCGACTTGAAGGGTGCCGACGAAGAGGTCCCGGTCGGGACGAAAGCGTAGTCCGCCGCCTTCCACTTCCACGACCGGGCTGAGCTCGACCTTTTGGCCGCCGGTATCAGCGCCGACGATCTTGTACGGAAGGCGGAATTTCAGCGAACTGGCGGTTTTCTTGATTTCAAGCTGTTCGCTCGTGCGTCCCGTGAGATACTCGCCCGGCCGGAGGGCCAGCCGAGGAGCCGCTGCGGCGACAGCGACTGGATCTCTCGCAGCCTGCGAGATAACGAGCATACGCTCGAGGTTGACCGAACGCAGATCGACGACGAGGGGCTGCCGCCGAGCCGTCTGCGCTCGTAACGCACAAAAACACAGCAGTGCCAGCGCCGCGGCTTTTAGGAGCGTCTTTGGGGGTGAAGGAGACACTAGCCTTGTCGCTGCTGCCTCGGCAGGCCTACAGGTTATGACTGGAAAACGCCCCAAACAACCGGGATAACTCCTAGAACTATGCAAGATCTTTCTTGCTCATTAACTAATGTCTAACTGCGCATCGAATATGACCTATTCTTTGTCTACTTGAGTCACCTATGATAGATCGCTCACAAACAATAGTCTTACCGAATGTTTCTGCCGTCACTATATTCGCTGACGACCTTGTAGCAGAAGGTTATTATGTTCTGCCCCAGTCTCCGCGACTCAAATCAGTCGACGGTCAGCCGACGCTCCAACTTCTCATTCTTGGACGACGAGAGCACGGACTCTTCGAAGCCTCTGGCGGACTATTCACCTGCACTACCTCGCTGGAGCTGACGGCAATCGAACAGCAGACGGTTACGGATGCGCTGCGGTCGGTTCTACCCAAAGCCAAAGCGTCCCTCGTGCAGCTTATGCCCATTTCATGGACTTACGGAAGCGTATCCCTCAAAGCCGATCCTGTCCTTGCACTTCAAGGCGCTCCTTCGTTGATCGCCGGCAATGATTGCGTATTCCAGGCGAAACTGTCGCAGCATGACGCCAAGACACTCGAAAAGCAATGGAGACGAGAGGGTTACATCCTGAACGTGTCGTACAAGGTCGGCGTACTCACGCGCGGTCCTTCCGAGTTCATGATTGAAGGTACATTGCGAAGCGCTCCCAGCGAAGTCGCACAACTGATACGGCGAATTGATTCTCCATAGCTCTTACCGTCATATGAC
>CAZYOX010000255.1:0-6600 GCA_964649285.1 uncultured Bryobacterales bacterium
GATCGCTGGACCAATTTGGTCCAACATGTCGTCTGGGATGACCAGGTCGTGGAAGACTTCCTTGAGCCGCTTGCGGTTGATCTTGTGACGCGCCGCTTGCTGCCGTACGGCGGCGCTGTAGGCGTCCAGCGTGACCGGGACCGGGCCGACGTATTGATTCACGCGGTAGCGCTCTTGAGCGACACTGCGACCCTGACTGCTGAGAGCGACGACATAGTCGTTGCCGACCATGCCCTTGACCTCAACATACTGCTCTTTACGCAGGTACTTGAAGACCTCGCCCGTCACGCCGGCGTCGATCTTCAGCCGCTGCGAAACGCGGCTCAGCGACGTCTCGCCTTCGAGCATGATGAGTTTGAGGATCAGATTGACGACCGTATTGGAGGAGACCCCCAGGTCCTGAACCGACTTGGGCGCCGCAGGAAAAAACTTACCCTGCGGCTTGCCGGCCGATACGCTAGAGGCGGTTTCAAAGACGCTAGTCGAGCTCATGCTGCCGCCAGACTATCAACGGCCCAAAACGGCCGATATCAGGCTAAATGCTGAGACGCGAGGGGTTATGGAGCCTATCGGGGTCCCTGGGCTCCGCGAGGCGATGCCGGACGAGCGCACGCTTCGGCGCCGGCCAGGACGACCATAGCGGTCAGAAAGCCCCACAGCATCAACGTCACGGAGATGAAGAAGGGACCGTATTCCGCACGTAAGCCAAGGTAGGGCCAGGCCCAGGCATAAGCGTACTGAACGCCCTCGATCAACAACGCCACGACAAATGCCGTTGTGAGGGCCCTCCAGAAAGGCACACGCCCGTTCGGGAGCAACCAGAACACGAGGAGAAGGACCACCGCCGTGGCTATCACTCCGCCTATTCTCAGCGCCCAGAGAGTTGCGGCGTCCTCGGTGAGGAAGATTGTCTGAAATCGAGAGCGCAGAATCGGGCCCGTGAACGCCGCAAACAGAGACGCCAGCAGGGCGACAGTCATCGAAGTCGCGCCGATGCACAAACTGAGTATCTGGTTGTAGGCATAGTTCCGGTTGGCCGGGAAGCGCCAAAGCCGGTTCTGGGCCACCTCCAGCGGCATGAATATCCCGTTGGCGGCGATCAGCAGGAGAAGGAGGGAGACCGCCGGGACTGCCGCGCGATTGGCGACCTCCACCTGTAGATTCCGGATGACGAAATCGACCAGGCCGGCATCCTCCGGCAAGAACGCCGTCAGGCCTAGCACGATAGCGTCATCGGCTCCGGTTGCCGGGAACACAAAGGAGGCCAGCGAGAGCATCAACAGCATGAAGGGGAAGAACCCCAACAGGACGTTGGCCGCAATCGCCATTGCGTAGACGTGACTATCGAGCCCGAACCAGTAGCGAATCGTCGGTTCGAAAACAACTCGGACGACGCCGGAATGAGGGCTCTTATCGCCGCCTTCTGGCTGAAGCAACGAGAAGCTCATGTCACGCCGCTCCGCGGATGATGCTGATCGTAGACGCTTCGCAGCCTCTCGCGCAGCACATGCGTGTAAATCTGAGTCGTCGAGATGTCCGCGTGACCCAGCATCATCTGCACGCTGCGCAGGTCTGCGCCACGATCGAGCAGGTGGGTGGCAAAACTGTGGCGGACGACGTGGGGGGTCAGATTCTTGATGATACCGGCCTTCAGTCCGTATTGTTTCAGCAGTTTCCAGAAAGCCTGCCGCGTCATCGGCCCGGCCCGCTGGGTGACGAACAAATAGGGAGAAACTCGTTTCTTCAACAGCAGCGGGCGGTCTCGCTCCATGTAGTCCTCAATGGCCTGAAGCGCCTGACGCCCTACCGGTACGAGCCGCTCCTTGTCCCCTTTGCCGCGTGTCCTCAAGACGCCCATGGAACTATTCAGATGATTCCGTTGGACCGCAACCAACTCTGAGACCCGCAGACCGGTCGCATAGAGCAGTTGCAGCATGGCGCGGTCGCGGCCGCCTCTCGCTGTCTGCTCATCGGGCGCGGCCAGCAAGCTATCCACCTCATCGAGAGTTAGGAACTTAGGCAGCCGTTTCCATTGGCCGGGCGAAGATAGATCGGTCGTCGGATCCACGGTGATCTGCTCTTCTTCCAGCAGATGCCGGTAATAGTTCCGTAGCGTCGCTAAGCAACGTGCGACCGACCGGCCGGCAAGACCGGCGTTGTAGAGCGAATCGACAAAGGCGGCAATGTCCGCCGCAGAGGCGTCGTTGATCTCGACGCGTCGAGCCTTACAAAAGTCGGCGAGCTTCCCCAAATCGCGGCCGTAGGCCTCAAGGGTGTTGCCGGCCAGACCCTTCTCAAGCCGGCAATACTCGACGAAGTCCTGCACTGAGGCGGTAGATCTGCCCGAACTCATTGATTTTCAATTACTTGACGACCTTCGAGCTGCATCGTAGCATGGGTTCAAGGCGGCGTAAATCACCGCCTCCGCTCGACAAGGTGTCCACTTCGACGACAAAGAAGGCCTATCTGTGCCGCATGGACACGTCCTACATAGAAGGATACGTCTCGCCGCAGACCTATCAGCGGCCAGATGGCGTGGAAATTCTGGGCCGCAACGCCGCGGTCAACGTGGTCCCATACCAGGAGATTCGGGCCGTTTACTTCGTGAAGGACTTCGACGGGCCGCCAAATGAAAATGAAAGGCGAGTCTTTGGCTCTCGGCCCAAGCTCGACGGGCTGTGGGTGCGGCTCACATTTCGCGACGGCGAGGTTTTCGAGGGAGTCATCCAGAATGACTTGCTGCTGATGGGCGCCCACGGCGTCACCATCACGCCCCCGGATGCCGCCTCGAATACGCAGCGCATCTTTGTGCCGCAGCAGTCTCTGAAGGAACTCAAGGTCTTGAGCGTCATTGGAAGCCCGGTTCATCGCCGGCAAAGCCGGACCAAGACTCCGCCCCGAGAACAGATTGACTTGTTCTCAAGCCGGTTACCCTCCTGAGCCCTGTCACAGACACTTAACAGAATCGCCGCTATGTCGTCTGGGATGATGTCAGGGATGAGTAGGTCCTTGGCGGTCGCGCTGTGCGCGATTCTCCTCAGTTCGCCGAGTTGGATGGCAGGGGAAACCGACGGCGAGACGTGGAGCGGTACGTATCGGGGCCGAGTGCTGACGGAGCGATTCCGGCATAACCAGGCGCTGTCTCGCTCCAGCGCAGCCCTGAGCCTAGAAGCTTCGCCCCAAACCCACGCGGACCGTGGCCAAATTGCCGTGATCGACACTGCCCGCGGGGTCGTGTCGGACCCCAATTTCCTGGACCTGCAAGGGGCTTCGGTGTACTTCACTCCAAGCGGCGACGGGTATTTAGGAGAGGCGCGCCCAGTCGCCTTCGATCAGACTGCCCGAACGAGCGGTACGGCGCTTGCTCTCGCAGACGATGACTCCCAGCGCATCGCCCTGCCCTTCGTCTTCCCCTACTTCGACGGCTCCTATAGCGAGGTCTTCGTCAATTCCGACGGCAACTTGACGTTCGGCGCCGGCGACGAGGACACGGCCTCCCGGTCGCTCAGTCGCGCTCTCTCCGGGGCGCCGCGCATCGCCGCGCTGTATGCGGACTTCAACCCGGCCGCAGTCGGCGCAGAGGTGCGCGCTTTCGTCCTCAGCGATCGGCTGGTGGTGACCTGGGACGGCGTGCCCCAGTTCGGCAGCACGCGCCGGCAGACGTTCCAGGCGGATCTCCGCAGCGACGGTTCCATTGCTTTCCACTACCTGAGCATCAGCCTCACCGACGCCATCGTCGGCATTTTCCCCGGCGGCGGCGCCTCCGAACCGGATCCAGTAGACCTGAGTAGCGCCTTCGCTGTGGGCCCTGGCGGAGCCGCCGAGCTGTTTTCGTTATTTGCCGCACTGGATCCGATGTCGGCGACACGCCGTTTCTACGCCAGCCACGCGGACGTCTACGACTTCGTTTTCCTTTTCAACAATTTCGGCCTCTCGCCCGGTCCCGGTACTTTCGCATACGAACTCAACGTCCGCAACGACATCTTGGGCATCGGCGACGTACTGGTCGGCAAAGAGATCTTCGACTTGGGCGCCGAATTCGGTTCGCCCAAACGTTTGGCCAGCTTCCTCAACATGGGTTCGCTGTCGGCTTACCCGGATGACCCAAGACAAGTCATCCCGCAAATTGGCGAGAACAACACGCTGTCGGTCATGTGCCATGAGGCCGGTCATCGTTGGGGCGTTTACACGCAGTTTCTGGACCCAGTGACACTGGAGCCCTCGGATGCCCTGATGGGCCGGGGTCTAGCGCACTGGAGCTTCTTCTTCAACTCCCAAGGTTCGTTCATCGAGGGCAGCGACATTCTCGACAAAGGCCTCGCCGCGAAGCCTCGATTCCTTACGCGCAAGCCCGTGACGCGTTACGGAGAATTCGATCAGTACATCATGGGTTGGCGGGCGCCGGAAGAAGTCACGGCGAGCTTTCTGGTCGAGCAACCGCAAGGCGCCGGCAGCACGGATCCCAGCAGGATGCCCAGCAGCGGCGTGGCCTTCGACGGCATTCGCAAGAACATCTCCATCGCTGACATCGTTGCCGCCGAAGGTCCGCGCAAACCGGATCACTCCATGGCGCAGAGGAGCTTCAACTTCGCCTTCGTCTTGCTGGTGGAAGAGGGTGCCCCAGCGCCCTCGGAAAGCGAGATCGCCAAGCTAGACCGGATTCGGCGCGAATGGGAGATCTATTTCGAGCAAGCCACCGGCTTTCGGTTCACGGCGAATACCGAGTTGCAGCGGGGCCTGCACCTCTCCGTCTGGCCTCGCACCGGGATTCTCGCCGGGCGCACGGTGTTTGCCACGGTCCGTATCGACGAAGCCCTCGACAAGGACCTCGGCATCGCCGTCACGAGCGACTCCGCTGCGGTCTCTACGCCGGGGGTAGTGACGATTCCGAAAGGGCGAACTAGCGCGCCTGTTCCTCTCACCGGCGCCTTCCCTGGCACGGCGACGCTGCGGGCCGCCGTAACCGCGCCTGGGATGGCCTTCGATGCGCCCGCCGCGAAAATCCGCGTATTACCCGCCGAGGGGCCAGTCGCCATCTCCATCCTTTCGGGCGCCGATCAACAAGGCGTTGCCGGAGCGCCGCTTAGCGAGCCGGTGGTCGCCCAGGTAACGGACGGCAGCCAGACGCCGATCAGTGGAATTGCCGTGCTGGCAAAGCCGAGTGAGAACGGTCAGGCGACTGTCGTCGGCTCGCCGACCACCGCCGACGGCACGGTCGAGATCGCCTGGACCCTAGCCGCCTCATCCGCTCCCAATAAGCTCACGATTCGTGCGGCGGGAACGTCGGCAACGGCGGTCGTGTCCGCGAAGGCCGGGGGCGCACAGCCGGCATTTGTCGCCGAGGGCGTCGTCAACGCTGCCAGCTTTGGTGAGGGCGGCGTCTCGCCTGGTTCGATCGCCACGCTGTTCGGCTCCAAGCTAGCCGCCGCGACGGCGTCCGCGGATCGCTTTCCGCTGCCCCGAACGCTCGCCGGCACTCAGCTGTTCGTCAACGGCGTCCCTGTGCCGCTGTTCTATGTTTCGCCGACGCAGATCAACTTCCAGGTGCCTTTTGGCATTGCGTCGAACTCCGCGCTGCTCCAGGTCGTCTCTTCCTCAGGCGTTAGCGCTGCCGTCGTGGCGCCGGTCGCGCCGATTCAGCCGGGGCTCTTCTCCATGCCTTCAACCGGTATCGGCGCAATGGGGTTTCCAGCGGACGGCCTGAATGCTTCCCAACGCGCGGCCCGAGCAGGCGAAGCCGTCGAGCTGTATGGCGTCGGTCTCGGCGCTGTTGACGCCCCCCCGGAGGTGGGCGAAGCCGCTTCGGGGTTCTTCCTCGCCCGGACGATACTTGAGCCGACGATTTCGATTGGGGACCGAGTCTTGCCTGCAACCTTTTCCGGTCTCGCGCCCGGATTCGCCGGACTCTACCAGATCAATTTCGCGTTGCCGCAAGATTTGCCGCCCGGACGCTACGAACTGCTGGTCACCGTCGACGGCATCGCCGGCAACGCCGTTTTTCTCGATGTGCAGTAAGAGGCCGAGGCCTAGATCACCGCGAAGCAGAAAACCGTGTTCGAGCCTTGTTCTCCGTCCGGCGTCAGGCAATACTCGCCGGGCTTCAAGCTGGAATCGACGCGCAGCTTAAACAGTCCTTCGCTCTGCGGGATCACGTCGACGTAGTAGGCCTGGACAACGATCTTTTTCTTCTTGCGGATCAACACCTCGCGGCGTCCGTTCACGGGTTCAAACGCATAGAGGCGCAGAGAGTGCGCGTCCACTTGATCCTGAGCGAATAGGAACTCCGGGAATCCGAGCGGCGTCCGTGCGGACGATGTCGCCCCTGGGACCCAGAATATCTGCTCCTTCTTGTCAGACTCCTCGGTTGCCTGGTTCGTCTCCGTCTCCAACAGGCTTGTCGCGTGTATCAAGTAGGGCGTATCCTTCTTCGTATTGGCACGACCGCTTCGGGATCCCGAAGAGCCACGGCTGCATCAACCTGTCGCCGGAAGACGCTCGGCGCGTGTTCTTCTGGACCGAGCCGCAGCTGCCCACGGGGTGGCACGGGGTCTTGCTCCCCTTGAAGGGCACGGTGATGTTCGTTCACCCGTGACGCGCGCG
>CAZYOX010000256.1:0-6576 GCA_964649285.1 uncultured Bryobacterales bacterium
GCCGCTCGAGCCCGAGTGGGAAGGGCATGTGACCTTGGAGCTCTCGAACACGACCCCTCTGCCCGCCAAGATCTACGCCAACGAGGGCGTGGCGCAGTTCCTGTTTTTTGAGTCGGATGAGGTCTGCGAGACCTCTTACAAGGATCGTGCAGGGAAGTACCAAGGCCAGCGCGGCGTCACGCTGCCCAAGCCTTAGAAGGCTCTCTCAAAAGCGTTGAATCGAGTGACGAGCTGAATGCCAATGACGCCGCCCGATGCGCCGCGGTAGTCTTCGGAGCGCAGCAGCTCATAGCCGGCCTTGATGATCTGCCGCCGGTTCGGCCGGTAGCCGATGATCGCCTCGCCTACCCGGTAGTTAATGGGTGTAATCGAAGATTCTCCTCCCCAACGGGCTGCGACAAACCAGCGCGGCCGGAAGGCGTAGCGCGCTTGAATATAGCCGACATGGCGCTCCAAGGTCGGAATCATCGTGTAGGGCAGGCGGTGATACTGCAACTCGCCCGAGAGGTCCAGATGCCCTCGGGCGAATTGGACGTCGATGCCGCAGCCGCTCGCAGGAAGGTCCTTGGGGTTCAACTCACCGGGACGGAAGAAACGGTGTTCCCGGTGCAGATAGGGCCCGTGGTAGGCGGAAACGCCGACGCGGAAGCCTTGACGAATCGTATAGCCCGCTCCGCCGGTCCAGTTCAAATATTGGTCGCTGTCGCGCAAGCTGCGACGGTTGGCGGGCGAACTCGTCGTTGCCTGTAGGCGCAGGTCCCACTTGTCGACGACGGCGTCGAGCTGGGCTCCGGCCAAGCCCAAGGTCGAGACTGGAGAGTAGTAGTAACCGTAGCCAGCAGGGATGTCGATCAGCGGATTGCGCGCATCGTCGTACTCGAGCAGGTAGGAGCCGAAGGCGGTGCTCATTTGTCCCGCTTTGACGCGCAACATCTTGCGCCCGGCGTATCGCTCGTACGCCACGAATCCTTGCAAGACGTCGATACGAGGCTTGTACGCGGCCTCGTCGAAGTTCTCGTAGAAAAACGATTCCGTGGCGACTTGAATGGCCGAGCCGACGTACCAGTTTCTATTGATTCGCAGCGTCGGATAAGCGACGCCGCGGATACCCCCGCTCCATGGGGAGTCGAACGCGCCGGGTACGTCTGTTCGGTCCGTGAAGAAGCCCCCGGCCGCAACCGTCGCCGGGACGCTCAGGCCCGAGAGGCTCTCTTGCGCGTTTGCCGCGGCCGTAAAACCCGCCAGCAGCGCGATGAGAATGCTCCGGCCCTTCATGCCTGTTGTTCCGCGTGCTGGGCCTCGGCGACACGGTTTGCCGCGTCTACGCCGATTGCAAGACGGTGCAGGCCTCGAGAGGCGGCATCCGCTGGAGGTTCGGCGTCCCTGCCGCAGGAGCGTACGAAGGCGTCGACCACGGCGGGATCGAATTGTGTACCGGCATTCTGAGCCAAGACTTCCAGCGCGTACTGATGACTCATCCCCTGGCGGTAGGGGCGGTTGGTGACCATGGCGTCGTAGGCATCCGCTACATGCACGATCCTGGCGGCGATGGGAATCTGCTCGCCGCGCAGGCCCCAGGGATAGCCCGATCCATCGTGGTTTTCGTGGTGCAGCTCGACGACCGGAACATAGCGTTCGAAGGCCTCGATGCGATCGAGGATTCGCTTGCCGATCGCCGGGTGCTGCTTAATGCAGTTGAACTCTTCCTCAGTCAACGGTCCGGCCTTCTGCAAGACTTCATCCGGTATGCCAAGCTTGCCGACGTCATGCAGCAGCGCGCCGACTCGCACGACATCCAGCTGATCGGTCAAGCGCATGGACTGGGCGATGGCGCTTGAATACTCGCTGACGCGCCGGCTGTGGCCCGAGGTGTAGACGTCGCGCGCATCCACGGCGCTCGAAATCGAGGCGATGAACTCGGTATAGGCTTGGCTTAGCCGTTCGCGGCCTTCCTTCACGGATCCCGAAGCGCGGTTGAAGGCCTTTACCAGTTCGTCGATTTCGTACGTGGCGGAAGAGATGTCGAGAGTAGGCAAGGATCCGTCAGGGTGCGTCGACTTCAGTTGCTCCGCCAGAGAGGTGAGCGGCCGTACAATCGAACGGGCGGAGATGCCCGACACGAGCAAGACAGCTATGAGTGCGATTGTCGCGGCGACGGTGAATACGCCGGTTACAACCGCTTGCACTGGTTTGCCGGCGCGATCGACCGACTGCAAGCTGCGCAGGCGATAACCGTCTCCCAACGACAGGCTAGTGACCGCAAGGCTGAGCATCGTCTCGCCGTGCAACTCGACTTCGCACTCTTCGCGTCCGTCACATCCGGATAGAGCTCGATCCAAGTCGTCGATTTGGAATCGTTCGATGTTTGAGCCGATGATCTTGCCGTTGTGGCTGAGTACGGTTGGCGAACTGAACTCGGCCAGATCAAAGGCGCGGCCAATCGTCAACGAGGCGACGTAGTCGGAGCCGACGTTCACCGGTAAGGTTGAGACGAAATAGACGTTATCACTGAGACTGACGATCCCGTCAGTGGCGGGTCCGATGGAAGCGATCGGCATGGCCTCCAGTTGGCCCGCGTTGCGGGCGACGCCGGCAAGCGCCCGGTCTCCCGTCGTGTGCGCCCAGAGAACATCGAATCCCAGCAGCTCCCCGTACTCGCTCAACTGGTCCTCCAGCGTCGCTCTGGCCTGGTCATCGTTTGGTTGCATGCGCGCCAACTCGATGCCGGCCTTGAGGCTGGGGTTCTCGGCGACGATGCTGAGCAATCGCGAATTTTGCAACTCCGCGGCCGCCCGGGAGCGCGATAGGAACGCATGAGTCTCGCGCAGCGAAGCCCGCAACCCTTCTTTGACGCCCTGCGTGATGAAGTATTGCGTCGCAACGAATGTACCGAGCAGAACCAGCACGATCGGGACGAACGAGAGCAGGAAGACCCGCGATGAAAACCTCATCTTCATCGTGAGGCTCTCGAGCCGGTGTCTTCTTCGCTCACCGGAATCGTAAAATCGACCGTCACGGGTTGATCGGCGACGCTGATCTTTCGGCGGAAGAACCCTGCTGTCTTGTGCCAGAACACCAGCGTGTAATCGGCTGGAGGAACGTCCGTGAGGACATAGCGGCCGTTGGAATCGGGAGAAGCGTACCAGCGGCTGGGCGCCACGACGATGCTGGCGCTCATGTTGGGGTGCAGATGGCAAAAAACGCTGACAATGCCGGGTTTGCGAAAGGTCACCTTGCGCGTCTCGCCCTGGGGATAGTTGCCGAGATCAAACGTGCTGGGCTTCGAAAACGAAAAGACGTTGTGGAAGATCGGGTCCAGATTTGGGAACGACACCGTCGCTCCGAGCGGGACGACCAGCGTTTCGGGCAGAAAGGCGCGGTTCTGTTGCTTCAACTCGACGCTGAACGGGGCTTCAGCCGCCGTCGGTCCGCCTTCCAGATAGACCGCCGACCGCGCCAACTCCGACCGCGAGAACTCCGCCGTTTCGTCGGAAGGCCCTACGGCGGCGCCGCGATGATAAATGCCCGCGACCGGGGCCACGCGCCGCCGGGTGATTTGCTTAGTGATGGCGATGACGCCGTTTACTTCCGCGGCGGCAAGCGACCCAGCTGACAGCAACGCCAGCGCAGCAAGAGCAGCGGAGGCGCGACATAACGGTCTGTGGCGTGCGAAGGGCATCTCTGCGGGGCCACAGGATGGGCAGCCAGTTCCCCACGTCGATTTTGCTCCGCTGGATCTGACTAACGAAGCGGTTCAGTCGCCCAGTTCGCAGCCGATATTCCCCTTAGCCTTCGCCCTCCGACAGTACTATGCCAGGCGTCATCGCTTGAGGGGCTGGCATACAACGCTCAGCGTAGGCTCAAGAGCACGCGCAACGCAGGGGCGCCTAGGCCTCGACCCCCAAGGGAAACGGCTCCCGGAGGAGCCGCTTGAGTCAGCAAAACTGCTTTGGCCTAGTCGTAATATTCCAGACCCAAGTGGGTGATTAGGTCCGCTCCCTTCATCCAGCGCAAGGTGTTCTTGAGCTTCATGAGCTGGATGAACAAGTCGTGCTCAGGATAGAGGCCCTTGGCGGACATCGGAGCTTTAAAGTAGAACGACAACCACTCTTGAATGCCCGACATGTTGGCGCGCTGGGCCAGGTCAATGAATAGGGCCAAATCCAAAGCCAGCGGCGCCGCCAAGATCGAGTCGCGGCACAGGAAGTTGATCTTCAACTGCATCGGATAGCCGAGCCAGCCGAAGATATCGATGTTGTCCCAGCCTTCTTTGTTGTCCCCTCGCGGCGGGTAATACTCGATGCGGACCTTGTGATAGTAGTTCCCGTAGAGTTCCGGGTAATGCTCGGGCTGGAAGATGATGTGCAGCGCTGAGAGCTTGGAGTCTTCTTTGGTCTTGAAGTTATCCGGCTCGTCAAGCACTTCGCCGTCGCGGTTGCCCAGGATGTTGCCCGAGAACCAGCCGGAGACGCCCAGCATACGCGACTTGAGGCCGGGCGCGATCAACGTCTTCATGAAGGTCTGGCCGGATTTGTAGTCCTTGCCGGCGATGGGAACCTTATTGAGCTTGGCCAGTTCTTGGATGGCCTCGATATCGACCGTAAGGTTCGGGGCGCCGTTGGCGAAAGGCACGCCGCACTTGAGGGCGGCATAGGCATAGATTTGGCTCGGTGCAATATTGGGGTCGCTGTCTTCCAGACCCTTCTCAAACGCCGCCAGCGTTGCATGCACTTCGGTTGGTTTGAGGAAGATCTCAGTCGAGGCGCACCAGACCATGACGCAGCGGCTGAGGCCGTGCTCCTTCTTGAAGCCCTCGATGTCGGCCATGAGCTGCTTAGCCAGGTCCATCTTGGAGGATCCCGTTTTTACGTTCGGGCCATCGATGCGCTTGGCAAAGCGCTTCTCGTAGACGGCCTTCATCGGCTTGATCTTCTCGAGTTGCGGCTTGACCAAGTCCATCAACGCCGGCTCCAGGACCTTAGCGTTGCTGGCGGACTCGTAACAGTTGTCTTCGTAGATGTCCCATCCGCCGAAGACGAGGTCATCCAAACCGGCCAGAGGCACGAAGTCCTTGATGGCGGGGTTGTTGTCGTCGGTGCGTTTGCCGAGGCGGATGTGGCCCATCTGCGTGAGCGACCCGATCGGAGAGCTCTTGCCTTGTCTTATGAGCTCGACGCCGGCGATCAATGTGGTGGCTACCGCGCCGAGGCCGGGCAACAGAACGCCGAGTTTCCCCTCGGCAGGCGCAATCTTTGGCGTTTCGCGGACGGACATGTACGTGCTTCTCCTCGTGGAGCTACGGTCTCAGGGCACAGCGATGAGTCTTGCCGGGCTCCGGCAGGCTGTCACAGTCGAATGAGGGTTCGTTCCAGTTCTGACTCGAAATCCGCGACCGCCTCGGCCGCCGCGGAAGAGTCCCATTGTAACGGACCGGCGACAGTCTCGGCGATGGCTTTGGGCCAATCCGGATCGTAGTCGGCCTCGTATGCCAGTCCGGTGCGGCGCAAAAGAATGTCTCCCAGCGTCCGCGCTTTCTCCCGCTGCACGGCATAGAGCGTCTCGGCGACCGTCGCGGGCGCCCCAGGCGCTGCTGGCTTCATCATCGTGTCGGGGTCCCGCTCGATCATTTGATCGATTTCGCGGGCGCGGCTGCCGTAGAGTTCGGCCAGCCGGTCGTCGGAGGTATACGAGCGCCCCGGCGCTACCGGCAGCGGCCCCGGATCAGGAATCCCTAGCTTCGCGGCCGCAGCTTTCATCGTCTCGGCGGCGAAGGAGCGAGCCGTCGTCAATTTGCCGCCGACCATGGACAACAGGCCGGCAATGCCGTCTTCGGTTTCATGGTCATACACGGCGTGACCGCGAGACGCGGCGTTCATATTGCTGGAGTTGGCATGTAGCAGTGGACGGGAGCCGGCGTAGGAGTAGCAAAGGTCTTCTCGTTTGAGATTCGCATGCGGGAAGAGGTGATCAAACTCCGATAGCAAGTAGTCGATTTCCGCATCGGTCGGCATGACGCGGTCGGGGTCGCCTTCGTAGGGAGTCTCCGTGGTGCCGATGAGGTAGAGACGCCTCCAGGGAACGACGAAGAAAGGCCGCTTGTCGGAACGAGCCTCGTGATAGACGGCATTCTGGGGTGCCCCCGGGAAAGGGCGAGCCACGATATGGGCGCCGTTAAGCCGGGTCAGCAGGGGGCGCGACGAGTGCTCGGGCGAGAACAGCACGCGCACCTCATCCACCCAGGCGCCGGCTGCATTAACCACCAGCTTGCCGCGGAATTCCTCGTCCCCACACCGTACTCCCGCCACGCGCGAGCCTTCGCGCAGAAATCCAGTGACCTGCGTATGGTTGCGGACCATCCCGCCGGCCGCTTCCGCCCGCAGCGCCATCTCGACGCAGAGCTTCTCCGGATAAGTGGCCTGGCAATCGAAATAGCGGAAGGCGGCGCGCAGATTCTTCCTGTCGAGACCCGGTTCCAGCTGGTCGACCTCATCGGCGGAGATGCGCTGACAAGTTCCGAGCTCGGCGTCTCGCGCCAGCATGCCGTAGAGCTTAAGTCCGGTATGGATGTACCAGGGC
>CAZYOX010000257.1:0-6553 GCA_964649285.1 uncultured Bryobacterales bacterium
CTAGAGACGCTAGGCCTCGCTGGTCCGCTCGGCATCGAAGTCGAAGCTGACTTGCGCAAAATGCACGACCGCCTTACGGCCGAGGGCGCCCTGACCGTCCCGATCGGCCGCGCACGGATCGTAAAGACCTGGGAAGAGTTCGTAACTGAGAACCTGATTCGAGTCGAGGTTGTCGACGAGAGCGGCGACGTCGAATCGAATCGGGCCGAGGCGGTTCGCCGCGTTGGCGAAGAGTTAACGGCGGCGATGTTTCTTCCGGCGCCTCCGCCTGAGAAACCTCCGCTGCTTGAAGACGGCACGATCGCGCCGATCGAGTTGAGTTTTCGCCTGACTATGCGCCGCGAAGAGCTGGAGCAAACGCGCCGCTGGAGCTTCAAGGAGAGACGCGCCGTGCCCGTGGTGCATTACGCCGCCGCGAGCCTGATAGGCTTTCTGCACGGGCGTTCCGCCTCCGACTACATCTTGCACGTGGACCTCGCCCAAACTCCGAGGCGCGAGATTCTCGTCCGCTCCGAGCCGAACCTGTCCAGTATCGGACTCGCAGCTGCGGAGACAGATCTGGCTTTCGGCGAACCCGGAGAACCGGAGCGCACGGTCGCACTTACCGATGCGGCCCCAGAAGCGCGATTCGTCGTTGATCATCCGCTTGACGTTCACCTCTATTGGCGGACGCGGGCTCGCTTCGATCCGCTCAAGACATCCGCGGAGGAAGCGGAGACGGAATGGTTCGAGGCCAACGGAGACTACGTCTTCGTCGCTGCCAGCGAGATCTTTCCCGCTCGGCGGCTCACGCTCTTAGTCGGCTCTGCGGAATTGAGTTGGATCGACCACATAGAGGTTCGTGTATCCGCTCCGGGTGAGCCTGAAAGGACCGTCGTGCTGAACCAAGAAAGCACGATCGTCGACTTGCAGTTCCCGGGCGCAGGCGAGGGACCGATTCAGATCGAGGCACACTGGCAGGGGTCAGAGGGCGAACCGCGCTTGTCTGCCGAACCATTCGAAACCGAGGAAGAGATGGTTGTTCTTGATAGTCCGTTCGGCCCTTCCATCAATATCCTCGCCATTCCGGCAACATCGTCCGAGGCGCTGAATTCAGCACTGGAACTCCGCTACGCATCCCTTGGATTTGTCGACGAACGCACGCTGCACTGGGAGTCGTCCGACAGCGACTCGCGGAAAACGGCCTTGCGCCGTCCGCGGGGCGAGACGAACGAATACGAGTTTCGAACGACGGTCTTAGACCAATCCGGGCAGTTGGCCCAAAGCGATTGGCAGCGCTCATCGGCGTCAGTAGTTATCGTCGACCACCGAACGATGCTTACCGCCCATCGCGCTCGCGTGCTCGCGCTCGGCGGCGGCCCGGCGGGACGAGGCAGCATGGCGATCGAACTGACCCTCGAAGCCGGCGAAAGACAGACGACGGCCTTGATGGAGGGCTCCCAAGACTTCGTTGAGTTAACGCTGCTGAGCGATGAGAATGGCCCACCGCCGGAATTGACCTCACGGGAATTCCGCGACACGGGCGAAGTCGTGGAAACCCATTGGCACGAAATCGACACGGTGGTGCTGCCGCTGCCGGCAACGAACTAGAGACGACCTGGAGACGTCCCCATGCTATTTGATGAACCTGTACTCTACTTTCGCGGCCTGACGATCTTCCGGGATTTCAGCAACCCCGACACCTTCTACTTTCTGCCTCCCGAGGCGCCGCGCATCGCGCGCAGTCCAGAGAACGAAAACGACTACGCGATGCGATTGGTGCTCTATCGCCCTGACCCCAATGCACCGCCGCCGCAAGGCATGGAGAATGGCGGCGGATTCTTGAACCTCGATGTCGATCTGCACGTGGCCGAGAGCGTGTTGGAGGAAGTCGAGGAAGAGATTCGCCGCCGATTCGGAGGCCGTGCCAACCTCGTCCCGGTTCCGTTTACCTCGGGCTCGGTTGAGCTGATCTTGTTGGGCGTCAGCCGTGAAGACGAAGGGCAGCCATTCGTTCGCAAGATCGCCGGCACGACCACGCCGTCGCTCTATGGGACGCAGCGGGCCGCATTCAGCGTCGTGCTGGACCGCGACGGCGCCGCCGTGATGGAGCAGGTCATCGAAGAAGGCGGCGCCACGATGGCCCTCGCCATCTATCACCTCACCTACGCCGGCATCGGGCCCGCCTACAACCTGAAGATCACCATCGACTACGAACGCGTCTTCGAGCACTTGGATCTGCGGCTCCGCGCGGGCATCGGCGTCCAGAGCGGCGGCTCGTCGTTCGTCGGCAAAGCGGGCTTCCACATGCTCATGGAAGAACTCCGCGAGAAGCGCGCCATCCTTATCGACGAAACAGACCCGATACCCGGCGAAAACGGACGCACGCCGACCGATCAAGCGCGAATCGACCAGATCATCAGCAATCTGATGGGCTCCACCTGGTTTAAGCCGTCCCTTGCCCAAGCAGCCCAAATGACCGACCTGGGTTCGGCGGCATCGGGAACTTCCGGTTCGGGCTCAGGATCAGGCACTTCTCCCTCGACCGGATCTGAAGGCTCAGGCTCCGAAGGAGAAAGCGCCGGCGAACGCAAAGCCGCCACGTGGACCAAAGATTCGCAAACGCCTGAGCAATTCCCCGCCGACCGAGGCATCGGCCCATTCGCCGCTTCACAACGAGGGACGAAAGAAACTCTCACGATCCGCGGCGAAGGCGCTACAGCCAAGGTGGGCGATACGGCCACCGCGCTCACAGCTGCGACGATTCAAGACGGCAAGCTCGAAGTCGACGTTCCCGCTGATAAGACGAAGCATGTCGAGATTAAGTGGCCGGCCACAACCGGACCGGACGGCGGCGGTCGTCGCCCCGCCACGATGACGAAAACCGGGCCCGAAACCCAAGAACGCGGCATTGAAGCCTTCCGGCCCTCCGAAAGCGGCGTCGAAGAAAAGATAACCATTCGCGGCGAGGGCGCCACGGCGAAAGTCGGCGCCAGTGCGACCTCCTTGCAGCCGGCAACGCTTACCGGGCAAGACCTCAAGATCAACGTCGCCAACGGCGAGACCAAACATTTCGAAATCACCTGGCCGGCCGGCGCCGCCCGTCCCGACTCGTTCCACCTATTCTTTGATTACGATCGCCCGCGAGACGCCAACGACGTGAACGGCTACGCGAATCGTTCGCCGTCTCCGGCTGAAGGAACCGCCTCGGGGGGAGAACAGGTACGCTTCCTGACAGAGTCGCGCGCCAAGTCCCGCGAGTCGGACGCTTCTCCGCGCGGACCTGCAGCGTTGGACGCCTGGCTTGATTCGCTCGAGGCCGGCATCACGCTCGAACTCGACGCGCACGCAAGCTATGAAGGCGACAACTCCAAGGCCGCGCACAACACGCAGCTTTCCGCACGTCGCCGCGAGGTTGCCCAGCGGTTGATCGGCAGCCGCTTCCAGACCACTCCCCGCGATAACGGCCACGGGACCTCAAAGGATCATCCAGACCAAATCCCCACCCTTGCCGGCGACAATGCACCGGCCAACTCTCGTGGGGGCAAGCCGCAGCACCGCGTCGTCATCATCAAAGGAAACTTGTCCGGCGGCAGCCCGCAAGTCGTCCGCGGTACGATCACACGCCCCGACCCGGGCCCCCCAGGGCAAGGCAAGCCCGAATGCACTCTGAAGGGCCATTTCCATCGCGACAAGTCCGGCGGCGATCGTAAGAGCGACACGACCGTGCAAGCCAGCTTTGAGATCAACCTTGAAATGATTGAGCGGCAGGAGCGGCTGACAGCGACCTACGAACTCAACACGAGGAAGGCCCGCACACAGGAAGTACATCCTCAAGGCCAACTCATTCTCGATGCCATCAACCCTAGCGACTACATTCTTGAGGCCGACGGCGCCATCGACTTCTTCCAGTGGCTCGACATCAAGGCGTCGACCACGGCGCAGTGGGAAGCGGAAGGCATCAATTCCATCCACGTCCAACTTCGTTACGCACCAAGGCCGGACGGCAGCTTCCGGCGCACCGGCGAAATCGTTCTCAGCCCGACAACGGCAACCGGCGCTTGGAAGGTCGGCGTGTTGCACGCGACGGAAGATGATCGCGACACACCGGTGCTCTACAACTACCAATATCGTGTGACGGTCCACTATCTTCCCGATGTCGCTCTGGGCGATCAATCCGGCGCGGCGACGAGCGTGGGCATTGAGGGCGCCGATCCGCAAGGCTGGATCACAACGACAGAGCGCAACTTGGTGATTCATCCGCGTGAAGTGACGCCAGCGGTCACGGTGAACATCACGTCCGGCTTGATGCGGTTCGACCTACTGCAGCGCGTACAACTCGTGCTCAAGTACGGCCCCTATCGCCAGAACCTGACGTTATCGGCCGAAACGCCCGAGCATCAACTCGTGATCCGTCCGGAAGAAGGGCTCGAAGGCGCTCCGATCACAACCGAAGGCACGCTGTTCTACAAAGACGGCGCGCAGGTTCCCTTGGCGCCGACGGAGTGGCAGAAACAAGAACTGATCGTGATCAACGAGCCGCGCGAGAACGTCCTGCGCGTGCAGGCGATCCTCGCCGACCCGGCCGCCGAGTACAAGCGAGTTCATCTGCGTTTGCGCTATGAGAATGGCAATCGTTTGGTTGAGAACGATTTCGAGTTCACCGAACACGCCCAAACGCAAGAGTGGGCCGTGCGGCTAGAAGACCCCGAGGCTCGCGCATGGCAATACCAGGCGACGCTCATCAAGAAAACGGGCGACATCGACAACATCGACTGGACCGACGGAGAAGGCAATCAACTGATCCTCGGCGTTAAGGCTGTCGATGTCATTCCTGTCCAAGTCACGCTGCTTGTTCCGCCCGCCGGCGACTTACTTGCCGTCAAGATCGATCTGCACTACGAAGATCGCCAGAACGGCGTCGACTGGAAGCACTCGGAGCTAATCCGCGGCGAACACACCGGAGCTTTCTCCTGGCCAATCGCCATCGTCAACCCGCGCTTGCGCACCTATACCTATAAGGTCACCGAATTCCATAGAGCCGGCCAGAAGGAGGGGCCGTTGACCGAATCGTCCGACAGCCAACTCGTGCTGTTGCCCCTGGAATGACAGTTGAAGGCGTATTGCTGCGGGCGGCGTTGTTAGCAGGCTACAGCCGCGACGCCGCTCCCTTGGCGGCGCAGCTGGCGCATATTTGTTCCAGTGCGCCGGGCCGTTCGTGCGTCGAGGCGGGCGCTCCGTTGCAGATTTCCGTCGACGCGCCCGGACCTCCTTCGCTGCGAATGGGCGTTCGCCTTGGAGATCGAATCGATGCGGCGGCGATGGAAGGCCTGGCGCCAAGCGAAACGTTGCGACGGTTCACTGACGCATTCGACAAGATGCCGCCGGGCGATCACGACGGCTTCGGTTGGTGGTTCTTTTGGACGCAACATCGCAAGTCCTTACTCGCGGACTTGCGAGATCCTTCCCCCGTCGCCGCCGCCGACCGCATCCGGAACGCGCTCGACCCAACGGCGCGCCGGCTCTTCGACCATCAGCGTGCACGGCTTGCCGCGGCGCGTCCGTGGGCTTACGAAATGGAAGTCGACGATAACGGTTCCAGTAGAACCCGTCTCTACTGGCTCGTTAGCCGTCACAGCGACCCCAAACCGCTCGTTGAAGAGTTTCACCCCGACGCCTGGAGCCAGGTCATCGACGCTCTCTCGCGGCTCTTGAGACGTCCCGAGAAAGCCGGGCGCTGGCTCATTATGACAACGCTTGACCCCGCGCCAGAGCTGCGCGTCGGCAACTCCGGCTGGACGCTCACGCCGGAAGATGAAGGCAAACACCGTGCCGTGGGCGCAATCATGCGCGACTTCGGCGGCCCTCGCGATTATGCTGAAGCGATGTGGAGTCTTTGCCGGGGGGCCGCTGCGCCAGGTTGGCGAGTGGGACGCACCTGCGAGGTGGTACCGTCAGAATCGGGTCCATCCGTGCGCCTCCACTTCACGCCCGAGGTTCACGCCACGACGGCGCGAATGAGCACTTCCGCCGCGGCGGATTCTTCCGTCTCGCCCCGCTTGGCCGTCCCGTCCGACGCATAGCGCGTCACGCGATAGCGCATCTTGGGCGAAGCGCCTGGGCCTACAGGCCAAAGCACACGTTGCGGGTCGCGGCGGCTTTCGGTGAAGGCGACGGAGTCGATCGCTTCCTCATCCGAGTTCAGCAACTCCACCTGCACAGCCATGAGCCCGTGAGCCGCTAGAGTCTCGCCCGCGATCAACCTCAACGAGACTTGTCGCGAGGGACCGTCTCGATCACTCACCAAAACGACCGGATCTGTCGTTTCGAAGGGCGAAGCGGCGAAGGTGCTGCCGTCGCCGCGGATGACCAGCGCGTCGACGCGTACAGGGGGAGCCTGCTCGGCAATAGAAGGCAACTCGACGGACTTTGTCGCTCGCTCGCCGTTCGAGAACCGAACGACCGCCGATCTCGAACGACCGTCGTCCTCGATCGTCAACGTCACAATGGCTTCGATGAAGTCCGCCGGCAATAGCGGAAACAGACGCACCGTCCGCTTGCTGCGCCATGGAGG
>CAZYOX010000258.1:0-6531 GCA_964649285.1 uncultured Bryobacterales bacterium
TAGCGCTTGTTCAACTCGATGCGGTCCTTGGGACGCATCTTATGGGTAGGGTGATCGATCAAGTAGTATTCGCCCGAGTAGTCGCCGTCCAACATCCCTAGAATGCCGAGCAGCGTCGACTTGCCCGCGCCCGACGGGCCCATGATGGTCACGAACTCGCCTTCTTCAATGTCGAGATTAACCTGCCGCAGCACGTAGGATTTGGAAAAGCCGGCGCGGTAGGATTTCTCAACGTCGCGCAGGCGAATCATCGCTTATTTTTCCGCTCCCACCGCTTGCGGCATCGTTTCTTCAACGATTTGGCCGTCGAATAGATGCACAATGCGGTCCGCATAGTTCTCATAACGCTCGTCGTGCGTCACCATGCAGATCGTCGCGCCGCCTAGATGCAGTTCGCGCAGCAGATCCATCACCGCTTCGCCGTTTTTCGAATCCAGATTGCCGGTCGGCTCGTCCGCCAGCAGGATGGCCGGGTCGCCGACAAGGGCGCGCGCTACGGCGACACGCTGTTGCTGACCGCCCGAGAGTTGCGCGGGGTAATGCTTCATGCGATGGGCCATCGCGACGCGTTCCAACGCCGCCTCCACCTTATCGCGACGCTCCTTCGCGGGCATGCCGCGATACGTCAGGGGCAACTCGACGTTCTCGTACACGTTCAGGTCGCCGATCAAGTTAAACGCTTGGAAGATGAAGCCGATCTCGCGGTTGCGAACGCGCGCGCGTTCCGATCCTGAAAGGCTCTCCACGGTGCGACCCTTCAGCAGGTGCTCGCCAGCGGTGGGCGTATCGAGGAGCCCCAATATCGACAGCAGGGTCGACTTACCGCAGCCGGAGGGGCCCGAGATGGCGACGTATTGTCCCCGCTCTATCTTTAGGTGGATGTTGGCTAACGCGTGAGTCTCTATCTCTTCGGCGTAGAACACCTTCTTGACGTTGTTGAGCTCGATCAAAGCTTGGTTTATCGCACTCATGGAGTTATCTCAGTCTCTACTGCAACCGGATTCTGTCGTAGTCATCCCAGGCAGACATGTCGGACAATATCACCTCGTCGCCGGCCCGTAGGCCGTCTAGTATCTCGATCTCGTTCACGGAAGTTTGGCCAATCGAGACTTTGACGCGGCTGGCGTGAATTCCGTCGGGCTCCATTTTGAAGAGAGAGATCACGCTGTCGCGTTGTGCGTAAACCGGCCGGGACACCTTGAGCACGTTTTCGCGATAGTCGAGAATCACTCTGCCGTCAACGCTCAGATCAGGACGGAGGTAAGCCGGCAACTCGCCCTCTAAGCGCACATCGATGGTTACCGTGCCGTTTAGGACGGTCGGATCGACGCGAATCACTTCGCCCTGCAGTATTTCGCTGCGGGTATCGATGGTCGCCCGCTGACCAATCATGACGTCCTTGGCCTGTGTCTCAGAAATTCGAAGTTCCGCCTTTAGCCGCTTGGGGTCGACCACCCGCGCCAGGATCGTCCCGGGCGTCACAAGTTGGCCGACCTCGACCTCCATTTGCTGCAGCACGCCGTGGATGCCGGCTCGCACCTGCAGGCGGTTGAGCTTGCTCTGTTCCAGTTCCAGGCGGCGTTCCAACTGTTCGCGGGTGGCCTTCTGCGCCGCGAGTCTCGCCTTGCTTGAGCGTTCGATCACCGCAACGCGCTCCTGCTCCACTTCGAGACGCGCCTTGGCTTGGTCCATCATGATCTTCAGCTTCTTGCGTTTGAGATTCCCCTCGGGGCTCAGTGCGGCTTCGACATCGTGCTCGATGCGCGCCGACTCGTAAGCGCCTTGGGCCTCCACGACGGTGGACCGCTGGCTCATCCGCTCAGCTTCCAGTTGGGCTTGCAGGTTGGCGTATTCCGCGTCGGCGCCGCGCAACTGCGACTCAATATCGAATACTTGCTGCTCCAGCTCGGGACTGCTCAGCGTGACCAAAACCGTGCTGGGCTCCACCGCCATACCGGCTTGCAGGTGGCGCGTGTCGACGCGGCCCCCGTCGCGCGCCGAGATTACAACGATATCCTCCGGGGCAAGGGTTCCGAGCCCCCGAACATCGATGGTCATATCTCCGCGCTGCACGGTCCCTGGGAAAATGACGCCTCGGTCCACCGGTGGGGCGGCGGGCTCAAGTTGGGCGACCGCATAAGTGATTCCGGCAACGAGCAATACAGCCATTACGCCGGTCGCGACTCGTCGGTTCCGTCTTTTCTTGGCGAAATCTTTTCTTTCAATGTCCATGCAGTTCTTGGACCTTGTCTCGAAGCAACTCAGCCGCCAATCGGGAACTCCTGAAAATACGGAATTCCTACCGTGCCGGTTCCCGCCAACTGACCGTGTATGAGTCTAGCTGGTCCCAAGATCGGGACGCGGCAGCGACAATCGCGCCAAGCAGCCTTCGCGGTCCGTCCTATTCGTCAGCGTCAGCGTGCCGCCGTGATTCTCGGCGACTCTTCGCGACAAGACCAAACCAATGCCGGAGCCTCCGGGCTTAGTGGTGAAAAACGGCACGAACAGATTGGCCTCGCTGGAGACGCCCAGGCCTTCGTCAGAGACCCAAATCGTCAGCCGCGCTTCGTCCGCCTCCCAGCCCATGCGCACGTTGCCGCCGGTTTCGAGGGCAGCATCCACGCCATTACGCACTAAGTTGATTAAGGCCTGTTCCAGTTGCGCCAAGTCGGCCTCCAATGTGAGGTCTGGCCCATCTTCGATCCCGATTGGGAGACGCGTCTCCAGCGTGGCCACGCGGCGGACGCAGTCGCGCACGCGCACCGCCTCCAACGTGGGCTCCGGCAACCGCGCCAGCCGGGCATAGGCGCCGGTGAAGCGGCTCAGGGCTTCAACGCGTGACTCGATAGTTGCCAAACCCTCGTTCATGTCCGCGCACCAGTCCGCTGGGCGCTCGGGTTGATCGAGCAATGTACGCATGCTGCCGGCGAGCGACTTCACTGGCGCTAGCGAATTGTTAAGTTCGTGGCTGAGCACGCGGACGAGACGCTGCCAGGCGGCTAGTTCTTCCGCTCGCAACTCCCGGCTGACGTCTGACAACACCAGCAGCTGATGCGGCGCCCCTTCCTCGCGAAAGGCGATGCGGCTGACCCGCCAGCGGCCGCTCTCACCGGGGAAAGTTCGCGGCGCCGCGCTGCTAGAGTGGACATCCAGCAAGTCCGCCAAGCCGAGTTCCTTCGCTGTACGGCCCAACAGCTTCTTCCCCGTCTGGCCCAACAACACTTCGCCGCGACGGTTAACCAGCCGCAAACGATCTTCAGAGTCGAAGGTGAAGATGGCCACATCGATCTCTTGCATGACCTTGCGCAAGAGTTGCGTGGCTTCCAGGGCGCTCAGACGCTGCTCCCGCAACATCCGGCTCATCAGGTTCACTTCCACCATGACCTCGCCCATGGCGTCGTCCTTGGATGCCCGGCCGCGTAGCGAGTAGTCCCCTTCCCGCAAGGCTGCGAGAAGATTCGATAAGGTCCGCAACGGAAAGACCACGCGCTCCTTGAGTGCGAAACTGGATCCGAGCCAGCACAGCACGACCAAACACAGCACGGTCCACTGCAACCGGGGCGTGTAGTCGCCCGTCCACAACAATACGCCCGTGGCGATTACCGCCGGCGCTCCGCCGATCAGCGCCAGCCGCAGCACCTTCTTTTCGAGAACCGGAGGTTTTCCAAGGGACTGCATGCCGCGGCTCAGGGCTCTACAGCCCGTGCCGTTGAAGACGACGATACATGGCGCTGCGGCTCAGGCCAAGTTCCTGTGCGGCGGTGGTCACATTACCGTCGCATCGTTCAAGCGTACGCTTGATGAGGTAGCGCTCGACTTCTTCGAGGCTCATCTCGTGCAGTTGCGGAGCGCCCTCCACTCGTGGAGAGAGGCCCAGATCCGCTGGTGTAATCCGGTCGCCCTGGGCCATCAGTACGGCTCGCTGCACGACGTGGTCGAGCTCGCGGACGTTGCCGGGCCAATGGTGGCTACGCAGCCTTTGCAGTGCCGCCTCTTCGAATCCCTTGAGCTTCTTACCGTAGCGCCGCAAAGCCCGATCCAAGAAGTGCGCGGCTAACAAGAAGATGTCTTCGGCTCGCTCGCGCAGCGGCGGCAAGCGTATCTCGACGGTGTTCAAGCGGAACAGCAGGTCCTCCCGGAATTGCCCTTGCTTGATCAGAGCGTCCAGCGCCGCATTGGTCGCAGAGAGAACTCGAACGTCAACCGGGCGGCTCTTCGAGGCTCCCACGCGCTCGACCTCGCCGACTTCCAGCACGCGGAGCAGCCGGGCCTGCTGGTTGGGGCTGATGTTGGCGATCTCGTCCAAGAACAACGTGCCCTCGTGCGCTAACCCGAAACGGCCGACGCGGTCCTTCTCGGCGCCAGTAAAGGAGCCCTTTAGGTGACCGAACATCTCGCTCTCAAAAACGCCCTCGGCCAATCCGCCAATGTTGACCGGGACGAAGGGCTTCTCGGCTCGCTGCGAAATGCGGTGCAAGGTTTGCGCGATTACCTCCTTACCCGTGCCGTGTTCGCCGGTGATTAGTACGTTGGCATCAGAGGGGCCGACCCGCGTCAGCAGTTCCAGAACCGGCTGCATAGCCCGCGATTCAGCGATTAGCGTTGGCAATCCTTGAGCCCGCAGTAGTTCGTTTTCTGCCTCCAGTAAACGCCGCCGGCGGTGGGAGCGATTCAGCTCGGCCTGGGTTCGGATCACGCTGAGCAGCCGCGCATTGTCCCACGGCTTCTGAATGAAGTCTGCGGCGCCGCGGAGCATGGCCTCCACGGCAACCTCAACGCTGCCCCAGGCAGTCATCACAATAACCGGAGGGGCGCCCTCCAGGGCTCGAATCTTCGTCAACAGGTCGAGCCCTTCCTGGCCTGAGGTTGTATCTCGGGTATAGTTCAGATCCATCAGCGCCGCATCGAAATCCTGCCGTTCGATGGCGCGCAGGGCCTCCGTGGGCGACTGTGCCGTCTCGATCCGGTAGCCCTGTCCTTTTAACAGCAGCCGCAATGCAGTCAGGACGTCCGGCTGGTCGTCCGCGATTAGTACCCTCGGTGAATCTTCCGCCATGTCCTTGTCCAGCGTAGGCCAACGCCCCTTGGCTCAGCTAATCCGCAATCGCTTGGCCGGGCACGGAACAACTACGTCCCAATAATGGGACAGTTCCGTTGGACTTGGCCGCCAATTCTTGGTCATCTCTGATCGGCCCTGCATTTGCTCTGCCAGGGGAACATTGTTCGTGTGAAAAGCGTACAGATCTGCCACGGAGACCTCCAATGACCTTTCACAAACTAGCCCCCCTCGCGATTCCCTTGCTGTTTTCCGCCTGCAGCGATCTCGCTTTCGCCGACGGCTGCCTTCATGAGGCCCCGCGCGATGTCAGCGTCGCGGTCGATGGTGCAACTGACGTCCGCGTCGTTGCCGGCGCGGGCTCTCTAACCGTGGTCGGCAAGGCAGGAGTGAACGCTGTCGCGGCTCACGGCACGGCCTGCGCGGAAGTGGAATCGCAGTTAGACAGTATTCGACTGATCGCCGAGCGCCGCGGCGATACCTTATGGATCGAGTCCGTGTTTGACGAGGACCTGGCTAACGAAGGCAACCGCGGCCTGAGCTTCACTGTGGAGCTTCCTGACTCGCTGCCCTTGCATGTTGACGACGGCTCCGGCTCGCTGGAGATCAACAATGTGGGCGCGCTCCGTCTTGTTGACGGTTCTGGCGAAGCGACGATCAGCACGGTCCATGGCGACCTCACCGTGGATGACGGCTCGGGCGAGCTGGACATCTCCGATGTCGAGGGATCCGCCCGCCTGGAAGATGGTTCCGGCGAACTCACTGTCCGCAACGTCCGCGGACCGGTGGACATCGAAGACGGTTCCGGCAGTGTCGACATCGACCAAATCAACGGCAACCTAACCGTAAGGGACGGCTCGGGCAGCGTTGCTATCCGCCATGTCGTCGGAACCGTGCAGATGAGAGACGGTTCGGGCGGCATTGGCGTCGATGACGTAGACGGTGATCTCACCATCTCCGAAGCGGGCAGCGGCGGGGTCAATGTCAACAACGTTTCCGGACGTGTCAACATTCCCGAGGAGCGCTAGGCACAACTTCACCACAGGCCATCCCGCCGATTCTCCACAGGTTTAGTTCGGCGAACGCTCAAGTCTTAGCTGAAGTCAGACGATGAACCTCCTGTGAGCGGCCTGCCTTGAGGCGGCCCCACCTAGGAGGCGCGGAATGGTTTCGGTCTGTCTTTGTGATCCCCAGCCGGTGGTACAACGCGGCCTGGAAGGGCTATTGCAACGCAACGATGGCTTCGCACTGCTTGCAGCCTGTAGTCAGTTGACAGGGGTGGAACACCTGCTGTCTCGCTGCTCACCCGACGTGCTCATCGTGGAACGCAGTTTCGGTATGCACGCAACTCTCGAGGCGATCAATAAGCTCAAACGGTCGCATCCGCATTTGCGCGTTGTCGTTTGGGCCGGGCAGATCTCCGATATCGAGTGCTTCCGCCTGCTGCAGGCCGGCGCCCGAGGAATCTTTAAGAA
>CAZYOX010000259.1:0-6498 GCA_964649285.1 uncultured Bryobacterales bacterium
TGCTCAAGCGGGTGCCGAGCGTGCAGCCCGCGGCCGTCTTCGCCGATCGAGTGGCCCGTACGGTGGATGAAGAAGTCTCCATAACCGCTGTCGGTGATGACCTTGCGTACCACGTCGTCGACTTCGTATCCGGCGATCGAACGACCTTCGCGGATCGCCTTGTCAACGGCGGCCAAGCCTGCATCGCGCGCTTCGCGCACGGTTTCAAATACAAGCTGGATGTCGCCGCGCGGCTCCACGCCGCAGTATCCGGTCCAGGTGACGTCGTAATAAACGGAGCCTGGCTGGTCCAGCTTCGCCCACAAATCGATCAACACGAAATCGCCGTCGTAAATCGGCGACGAGGAATCGCCAGGCTGGTAGTGCGGGTCGCCGCTATTCGCATTGACCGCTACGATCGGCCCGCTTGAGGTAACAAGTTTGCGCTCGTTGAAGCGCTGCAAGATGAAGTCGGCAACCTGGCGTTCCGTGACTTCCGCTCCCGCCTTGAGGCGCTCGCCGATGAGCTCGAAAGCCTCGCGGCGAGTTGCGTCTACCAGCGTGCCGGCTTCCTTGTGCTGCGCGAATTGAGCCTCGGTCCAGCGCGATTCGAAATACTGCACTAGCGAAGCGGAGCTGACTACTTCCTTGCCGAGGCTGCGAACCAGTTCGATGGTTCCGGCATCGGCCAAGGAGATGTAGGGAATCATGCAGTTTTCGGAGTACTGCATGGCGATGCGGTGGGCATTCCCCAAGACTTGCGCCAGGGCGCTGCGCTGCTGCTTCCAGCTGGAATAGCGCTGCTTGCGGCCGGGCAAAGGCTCCAGCGTCCAAGGCTCGATGGCATGCACAAGCCGAACGGGCTCGCCCTCAGCCGGCAGCCAGTAGTACCAGCGTCGCGATGCGTGCGTGCTGGCCGGCAAACCCAACACGCGATAGGCGATGGGGTCGCGGTGGTGATGGTCGAAGAACAGCCAGCCGTCCAGGCCCTCTTCACGCAACTGTGCTTGTATTTCCTCAAGGTTCATTGGATTGATTCCGCGAAACGGGCTTCAACTTCTTCGGCCGTCAGCCCCGCTATTTCAAAGGTCTTGGAACGGCTCTTCTCGCCGTTCAACAACTCAACATCCCTCTTGGCGCAGCCAAGAATCTTGCCCAAGAAAGCGATACAGGCCTTATTCGCCCGGCCCTCAAGCGGCGGGGCCGTGATGGCGATCTTCCACACATCGCCGACCTTGCCGATGACCGCGTCCCGCGAGGCCCCAGGCTGAACTCGCACCGTAACTTTGGACAATTGTTCGATTGTAGCGAGAGAACGTCGTCAGCTACGACGCGAAGGCCTGGCGAATGCGGCCGACCGCCCACTCCAGTTCGTGTTTCTGGACCACTAGCGGAGGTGCGATGCGGATTACGAAGTCGTGCGTCTCTTTGCAAAGCAGGCCTAGCTCTTGCAGGCGTTCGCAATAGGCTCTAGCCGGGACTTTGAGTTCCAGCCCCACCAGCAGACCGAGGCCGCGAACCTCTTTGATGTCGGGATGTTCGATCTTCTTCAACTCCGCCATGAACCAGGCGCCCAACTCGGCCGAACGCTCGGCCAGCGATTCCTCTTGCAGCACGCTCAATGCTGTGCGGGCCACGGCGCAACCCAACGGATTGCCGCCATAGGTCGAACCGTGGCTGCCGGGCTTGAACACTTCCAGCACCTCACGGCGAGCCACGACTGCGGACACGGGATAGAAGCCGCCCGAGAGCGCCTTGCCTAAGAGGAACGCGTCAGGGACGACGCCTTCGTGATCGGCGCACATGCGCTTGCCTGTCCGGCCTAGGCCGGTTTGAATCTCATCGAGCAGCAACAAGACGTTGTGGCGCCGGCATATCTCCTCCGCGGCCTTGAGGAAACCCTTCGGCGGGATATTGATGCCGGCTTCGCACTGGATTGGCTCGACCAGGAATCCGCAGGTGTTGGGCCCGATGGCTGCTTCGAGCGCCGCCGCGTCTCCGAAAGGAATGGACCGGAAGCCGGGCGCGAACGGCCCAAAGCCGTCGCGGCTCAGCTCGTCAGAGGAGAAGCCGACAATCGTGGTCGTCCGGCCGTGGAAGTTACCGTCGCAGACGATGATCTCGGCCTGGCCGGCCGGAATGCCTTTCTTGGTATAGCCCCAGCGGCGCGCCGCTTTGATTGCCGTTTCAACCGCCTCGGCACCGGTGTTCATGGGCAGGACGGTGTCCAAGCCGCAATATTCGGCCAACTCTTTGTAAAACAGCGGCAGTTGGTCGTTGCGGAAGGCGCGGGAAGTGAGCGTCACCAACCCCGCCTGCTCCTTGAGAGCAGCGAGAATTTTCGGATGGCAATGGCCTTGGTTGACCGCGGAGTAAGCGCTCAAGCAGTCCAGATAACGATCGCCCTCGACGCTATAGATCCAGGGGCCTTCGGCGCGGTGCACGACGACGTTGAGCGGGTGGTAGTTGTGTGCGCCCCACTGATCTTCGAGGGCAAGCAACCGCTCCGTCTCGTTCTGTGTCATCTGCGACATATTACCCGCTCCCCTAACACTCTCAGTGTCGCAGGGGCCCCCTCAGACGGGCAACCACGACGATGCCGGCGCGATCCGGCGCTGATTGGGCAGGAAATGGCATTTATTGGCACGGAAATGGCGCAAAATGGCGCAAAATGTCACAGTTTGTCACTGGCCGCGATCGCTCTACCATGCTGAGGGGAAATGGGTTACGCGCCAAGTCGGCCGTTTTTCTGTCACAAGAACTGCGCGGCGGTGCGCTCCGGGCGGCGGCCTTATTTCCAGCGTATCAGGGCGGGTCAAGCGGGGCCGTAAGCCCGCTGAAGCGGGCTGAGGGAGAGGGGGTCGAGCCGCGTTCGTTACCAGCCGTACAACGGCTGGCCTAATGAAGGGGCCCCGTTAACGGGGCTAATGATTCCGCAGCGCAGCGAGGCTTTGCATAAGCAGGCGCAATCAACCAGTCCCAACACCACAACCAACCGCACAAAAGAGAGGGCGGAACGAATCTAACGAATCTATCGCCACGCCCGCGACTTCATGAAGCGAGCAAGTGGACTACCGCGGGCTGGATTCTTAGGCTTTGCGGTTTGGGTTTTGTTGGCGTTCGTCGACTAGGGTGCCTTTCCAGAGGGGGACGTTGGCGAAGTACGAGGCTCGGGCGATTACGTGACTCGCCACTGGGGTCGTCAACAGCACGAATGCTCCGATGCTCGCGAGGCGAATGAATGAGGCAAAGTCGCCCATCTGCAGCGCGGCGCCCGCCAACAGAAATCCCAGGCCGAACGTGGACGCTTTCGTCGAGGCCTGCATGCGCGTGAATACGTCGGGCATGCGCAGGACTCCGATGGCCGCCAGCAAGGCGAAGGCCGAGCCGGTGAGCCAGACGATTGATGTCAGGATGTCGATCATTGCGGGTCTCCTCGCTCTACGTAGGTCGCGTAGGCAACGGTGCCCAGAAAGCCGATGAGCGCAATCACGATGGCGGCGTCGAGCATTGCGCGAACGCCGCTTGATCCCGCGAGTACGACGATGAGGCCCACCACCAGCACGCCGATCAGATCCATGGCCACGATTCGATCAGGTAATGTCGGCCCTCGCAGGAGCCGAATCAAGACGATGATCAGTGCGACGCCGAGCATCGCGAGCGTGACTTGCGAGGCGATTTCGAGCATGACGACTTCCCTCCCCTAATCGAACAGTCCTCGAACGCGGCGCTCAAATCCGTGTTTGATCTCTCGGCGCGTTTCTTCGGGTGTCTTCATTTGCATGACGTGGACGTATAGCGTGCTGCGGTCGTCGGACAAATCAATGGTGACGCTGCCCGGCGTGATGTTAATGAGCATGGAGAGCAACAGGATGCCGCCGTCGCTTTTGACGTCCAGCGGGATGCCGACAACGGCCGGCTCGATTTGGTTGCCCCACAGAACATCGGCGGCGACGCGGAAGTTGGCGCGCACCAACTCCCACGCGAAGAACGCCGCCAGTCCGACGGTCTTCACTGTCTTGGAGGCTAGCGTCGCCGGCATCACGCCGCCTTTGGCCAGCAAAGCCAGGACGGAATAGCCGACCGCGTAGCCGACGAGCAGGTTCCCTAGCGTCATCTCGCCCTGCAAGGCGGCCCAGGCGAGTGCGAGCAGAATGCTGCCCAGCAACATCTAGTTCGTGCCCCCCATCACAGCCTGTACGTATTCGTTGGGGCGGAGCAACTGCTGTCCGCAACGCATCGTGAACTCGAACAACGGGTCGGCGCCGATTGTCATGGCCGTCGTCAGCACGCTGAGGCCCCCGATCGTTAGCAGAAGGGCCGTTCCCGGTTTCGTCATGTCCTGCGCTTCGCCGGCAGGTCTCCAGAAACTGTCTGACCATGCACGGGCCATCGATAGCAGCGTAAGCAACCCGACGACGAGCACGAGCCCGCCGATCCAGTAGGCGCCGGCGACGAACGTCCCTTTAAGAATCGCCAGCTTGCCGAGGAAACCCGACAAGGGCGGCACGCCGGCCAGCGAAAACAAGGGGATCATCGCCAGCACCGAGAACAAGGGCTGATCGCGATAGAAGCCGCCCAGTTTCGAAATGTCGGTGGTTCGGCGCAATCGCAAGAAAACGCCGCTGACCAGATAGAGATTGGTGATGACGAGGATGTGATGCAGGACGTAGAAGATGGCGCCCGCCAGTGCAGCCGGCGTCAGCAGGCTGAGGCTCGCCGTGGTATAGCCGATATGGCCTACAAGATTGAACGACAGGACCCGGCGAAAATCGCGTTCGTTCAATGCGGCGACGAGTCCGATCACCATGGTCGCCGCTGACATCGCCAGGAGAAGTCCGAAAAGCGCCGGAGGCTCGTTGTAGAACAGCAAGGTGAATACGCGGATCAGCGCGTAAACGCCGACTTTTGTCAGCAGCCCGGCGAACGCCGCGCCGATCGCGGCCGGAGGCGTGTGATACGAGGCGGGCAGCCAGAAGAAAAGCGGAAATAAGCCCGCCTTGATGCTGAACGCAATCAGAAACAGCACCGCGAGCACGGTATCGACGCCGGCTGTGCTGATCGTCGGCCAGATCCGTGCAAGGTCGGCCATGTTCAGCGTGCCGGCCGCGCCGTACAACAACCCGAGCGCCGTCAAGAAAATGGACGACGCGATGAGATTAATCGCGACGTACTTAAACGCAGCCTCCACTTGCACGGCGGTGCGGTGCAGCGCCATCAGTACGAAGGAGGCCACCAGCATCACCTCGAACCAGACGTAGAGGTTGAACAGATCGCCGGTGAGGAATGCGCCTGCTACTCCCACGAGCAGGATCTGGATCAGGGCATGGTAGCCAGAAGCCTCGCGCCGCGGATCGACGCCTGAGAAGCCGACTCCCGCGATCGCCACGCCCACCACGCCCACAGCAACAACCAACACCGCCGCAAGCAGGTCGGCCACCAGGGTGATGCCGAACGGTGCGGGCCAGCCGCTGATTTGCAACACCTGAATGCCTGTCGAGTTCACCCGGGAGAAAACCCACAGGGCGCTGGCCAACAGAAGGCAAGAACCGATCAGCGAGATCCACCGCTGCAGCAAACCGCGGTTCGGCGCGAGCATTAGCACCACGGCAGTACAGAGCGGCACGAGAATCGGAAGTACAAGGATTCTCATCTACCCCGCCCCACATCGTCGATGTCATCGGTTCCCGCCGTGTTGTGTACTCCATGCGCCAGCACTAAGGAGAAAGCCAGCAGACCAAAGCCGATCACGATAGCGGTCAAGACGAGCGCCTGTGGAACCGGGTCGGCGTACGGCTGCACCAACGTGGTCGCGCCTTGAGCGACGACCGGCGGCTGAGCCCGCGTGAGTCCGCCGGCAGTGAAGATCAACAGGTTCGTCCCATTGGAAAGCAGACCGAGGCCGATGATGAGTTGCGCAAGGCGCCGCCTCAGCATGAGGTAAATGCCTGCCGTGTAGAGCACGCCCGATAAGAGCGCTAGCAACGCTTCCATCTAGGACTCCTCCGCTAGGCTGAAGATCATCATCAGCACCACGCCCATAACGACCAAATACACCCCGACGTCGAAGATTGCGGGTGTACCAACGGCGAGACCGGGAACCCATAGAGCCGACAAGTAAGGTTGGCCGAGCAGCACGGCGGGCAAGCCGCTGAGCAGGGCAATCAAAAGACCGGCGCCGAGCAGGAACAAAGGCTTCGCCAGCACGGCTCGCCGGGCGCTCTTGACGCCGAACGAGATTCCATAGAGGGAGAAGGCCGCGGCCGCCACAAGGCCGCCGACAAAGCCGCCGCCAGGCTCGTTGTGTCCCCGGAACAGCAAGAACACGGAGAACAACAAGAGCAATGGCATGAGGAGGCGCGCTGCCGTACGGAAAATCGGCGACGTTAGGGTCTGGACTGGTTCATGAACGCCTCGGCCCTTGCTCACTATTCGCAGCAAGGCTCGAACGCCTATCGCCGCTGTCGCGAGCACGGTGATCTCGCCAAGCGTGTCGAACGCGCGAAAATCAACGAGGAT
>CAZYOX010000260.1:0-6497 GCA_964649285.1 uncultured Bryobacterales bacterium
ATAAAACAAACCAACCCGAGCCCAGACGCGTAAGCGTCGGGTCCTAACGCCGGAACATTCGCCAATCGCAGGCCCAACGTCCCTTCGCAACGCCGAACTGTACCTATCCGCCGCGTTTTCACGCCCGTTCACGAGCCTTATGGTTAGGCCAGACATTCATGTCTGGTTACGGAACGCCGCCCCTCTCTCTTTCCCACAGCCCGCTTCAGCGGGCTTATCCTGGCTACGCTAGAATGCAAATCCGCCGCGCCGCCTCACAACTCTTTGTCGGTCAATAGCATCGTCCTTCCAGACGCAACGCATCCCGTGCGGGCTCACCGAGTGTAGCCCCCCAAAAAGGGGCCGGTCTTGGACAACCGGCCCGGAAGGAGGGAATATATTCGCTAAGGCGAATAGCCATTAGGTCTTTTGTTAGCCCAATGACATCTATGTGCCGGCGCGTTGCGAACTCCCAATAGGGCTGGCCGCTACAGGAGGGAGAAGCCGGCCCCATTGGGTTGAGCGCCAGCCGCCCATCACGGCCGCGCATCACTCGCAACGCTTTAGGAGCAACCCGAGGTCGAGCCGCAGTTCTCGCATTTGTAGCAAGAGCCGTTGACCACCATCATCGATCCGCACTCGGCGCAAAATGGCGCATCCTGCGAATTCGGCGACTCAAACGCCAACGCTTGTTGCGGTTCTTTCTCAGTCGGACGCATCTTCGACGTCTCGCCCGCTTCGGTCGCCTTATATTCCGGCGAAACGAAACGGCCGCCCAGCCAGCGGAAAATATAATCCGTCAGCGACTTCGCATAACGAATTTCTTGGTTATTCGTCCAGCCCGACGGCTCATAGCGTACGTGCTGGAACTTCTCGACGAGATCCTTCAGCGGCACGCCATACTGCAGCGACAGCGAGATGGCGGTCGCGAACGAATCCATCAGACCCGAAATCGTCGAGCCTTCCTTGGACATCTTGATGAAGACTTCGCCGGGCTGGCCGTCATCGTACAGGCCTACCGTGATGTAGCCTTCGTGGCCGCCCACCGAGAACTTGTGCGTCACCGAGGCACGTTCGTCGGATAACCGCTTACGGTAGGGCTCGCGAATGATCTTGACCTCCGACTCCTTGGCCTTCTTCTCGCCGGTCGAAAGCGGCTGCGCCTTCTTGGAGCCGTCGCGGTAGATGGCTACGGCCTTCAAGCCCAGTTGCCAGGACTCGATGTAGGCTTCCATGATCTCTTCGACCGTGGATTCCTCGGGCATGTTGATCGTCTTCGAGATCGCCCCGGACACGAAGGGCTGCACCGCGGCCATCATGTGGATGTGTCCGCGGTAATGGATCGAGCGTGTGCCGTTCTGCGGCGTGAAGCTCGTGTCGAACACGGTCAGATGCTCGTCTTTCAGGTGCGGCGCGCCTTCGATCGTGCCCGTCGAATCGATGTGGTCGACGATCTCGGAGATCTGGTTGTCTTTGTAGCCGAGTTTAGTCAGCGCCGCCGGAACGGTGTTGTTGACGATCTTGATCAGGCCGCCGCCGACTAGCTTCTTGTACTTGACCAACGCCAACTCGGGCTCGATGCCGGTCGTGTCGCAGTCCATCATGAAGCCGATCGTGCCGGTCGGCGCGATGACCGTGGTCTGCGCGTTGCGGTAGCCGTACCGTTCGCCGACGGCATAGGCGTCTTTCCAGACTTGCTCGGCGGCGTCTCGCAGCTCCATATCGTCGTAGGCGCGGGTCAGCCGAGCAGCCGCGTCGCGGTGCATGGCGATCACACCCAAGAAACTGTTGCGGTTCGGCGCATAGCCGGGGAACGGTCCGCCGTGGTCGCCGGCGATGCGCGCCGAGGTCAGATAGGCCTGGCCGCACATCAACGCCGAGATCGCAGCCGCCGTGTCGCGGCCCTTGTCTGAGTCATAAGCGACGCCCTGGGACATCAGCAATGCGCCCAAGTTGGCGAAGCCCAGCCCTAACGGCCGGAAGTCGTGAGAGTTTTGGGCGATGCGCTCGGTCGGGTAGCTGGCCGAGTCAACTAAGATTTCCTGCGCCACGATCAGCGTATCGACCGCATGGCGGAAGGCCTCGACATTGAACTTGCCGTCGCGCTTGCGGAACTTCATCAGGTTCAACGAAGACAGGTTGCAGGCCGAGTCGTCGAGGAACATGTATTCGGAGCACGGGTTCGAGGCGTTGATGCGGTCCGTGGCTTTGCAGGTGTGCCAACGGTTAACGGCCGTATCGAACTGCATGCCGGGGTCGCCGCACTGGTGCGTCGCTTCGGCGATCTGGCGCAGCAGCTTGCGGGCCTTCTTGCGGTCCTTAGGCTGGCCGGTGAGCACGGAGCGAGTCCACCAATCGCCGTCTTTGGAGGCAGCTTCCATGAACTCATCGGTGGCGCGCACGGAGTGGTTGGCGTTCTGGAAGGCGATCGAAGAGTAGGCGTCGCCGTCGATCGAGCCGTCGTATCCGGCTTCAATCAGCGTCCAGGCCTTGCGCTCTTCGGCGGCCTTGCAGTTGATGAACTGCTCGATATCGGGGTGATCGGCGTTGAGGATGACCATCTTGGCGGCGCGGCGCGTCTTGCCGCCCGACTTGATGACTCCGGCGAAGGCGTCGAAGCCCTTCATAAACGACACCGGGCCGGAAGCGCGGCCGCCGCCGGCTAAGGAAGCGTCGTCTTCGCGAATCTTCGACAGGTTCGAGCCCGCGCCCGAGCCCCACTTGAAGAGCATGCCTTCGGTCTTAGCTAGGTCCATGATCGACGAGAGCGAATCGCCGACGGAGTTGATGAAGCAGGCCGAGCACTGCGGCGTGTGAACGTCCGGGCGAATAGCGTTCACTTTGCCGGCTTCGGCATCCCACGACCAACCGTAGCCGCGCGTGTCTTGCACGCCGACGTTGAACCAAACGGGCGAGTTGAAGCTGGCCATCTGGTGCAGCATCAGGTGGGCGAGTTCAAAGCGGAAGTTCTCGGCGTCTTCGGCGCGGGCGAAGTAGCCTTTGTCGCGGCCCCAATCGGCGATCGTGTCGACCACGCGGTGAACCAGCTGACCGACGCTCGATTCGCGGTCGGGCTCGCCGACGGTGCCGTGGAAATACTTGCTGGCGACGATATTGGTTGCCGTTTGCGACCAGCCGCGCGGAGTCTCGATGTCGTGTTGCTCGAAGACGACCTCGCCTTTGACGTTCGTGATGGAGGCACTGCGCTTGTCCCAATCGATCAGATCGTAGGGGCTCTTGCCGGGCTCAATGTCCCGCGTGAAGTAGCGAGAGAAGGACAGCCCGCGGCGGCTAGGCTGGGAGGTGAAATAGGGAACTGCCTGAACAGTTGAGAGGTCGACGCGAATTTCGCCCATCGGTCTTAGTGCTCCTTGCGCTTCTGTTTTTCTAAATCCTTCTAACGCAGGCCGTCGATGCCGGGCGCGGGGAAAACGACCTCAGCGGCTACTCACTTTACGTTTTCGGGGTCTCCGCCAGGCCTTTTCTTGAGCGGAACGCGGCTCAATCAGGCGGTGACAGTCACCAAGTCTACTACCTGATCTAGGGGTATGGCAATCAAAAAATCGTCTATATTGTGGTCCAGTAGCAAATACCAATAGCTACGCCGTTGGTCGTTTCGGTCGCTCGCCCGGAACCCCCTAGATTTCAACGGTTTGTAGAGCTATAAAGTTGCGCCACCGTCACAGTCGACTACAATCGTAGTAGTTTTTGTTCTAGACACCCCTCCGAGGAGGTGTGGTCTCCCCGGAGGCTTCCGTTGCAGGTCCGAGCTTACTTCGGCGGCGGGCCGGCTGTGAAAACGTCGTCCAAGATGCCGATCGCTTGGTCGATGTGGCGCCGCTCGATGATATAGGGCGGCAAGAAGCGCAGGATCTTGCCGGCCGTGCAGTTGAGCAGTAGTCCCCGGGATTGCGCCTCGGGTACGACCCAGGCGCCGGGTTCGGTCAGTTCCAGGCCGACGATCAGCCCCTTGCCGCGCGGTCCGACCACGATGTCGTGCTTCATGGCCAACTCGCCGAGGCGTCTATTGAAGTATGTGCCGTGTTCCTTGATCATCGGCAGCAGCTCTGCCATAACGTCGAGGAACTCGATCGCCGTGCGCGTCGCCAGTGGTCCCCCGCCGAAGGTCGAGCCGTGGGCGCCGGGAGTAATCATCGCCGCCGCTTTGCCGTTGCAGATTACTGCGCCCAGCGGCAAGCCCCCGGCCAAGGGCTTAGCGGCGGTCAGCACATCAGGGTAGACATGCACCGGATCGGGGTCCGCCTCAGTGGGACGATTCCATAGTTGGAAGGCGAAGTACGAGCCGGCGCGGCCCAAGCCGCACTGGATCTCGTCGAAGACGAGCAACGCGTCGAACTTGTCGGCTAACTCGCGAGCTTTGCGGGCGAAGCCGCGGGAGATCTCGATAATGCCGCCTTCGCCCAAGATCGGCTCGAAGAAGATGGCGCACGTCCTTTCGTTTACCGCCGCCTCCAGCGCCGCGACATCGTTGGGATTGATGAACTTGACGCCGGGAATCAACGGTTCATAGGGTTCGCGGTATTTCAGCTGGCCGGTCAGCGATACCGCACCCGTAGTCCGCCCGGCGAAGGAGTCATTCAGGGCGACGATCTCATACTTCTCGGGCGACTGCTTGCGGCCGTAGGCCTTGGCTATCTTCAGCGCCAGCTCGTTGGACTCGGTTCCGCTGTTGGAGAAGAAGACGCGCTCCAGGCCGCTGATGCCCGCCAGCTTGGCCGCCAGGGGCCCCTGGTGATGGTGATAGTAAAGATTCGAGCAGTGAATCAATTTGCCCATCTGCTCGCGCATGGCCTTGACTAGCCGCGGATGGCCGTGGCCCAGAGCATTGACGCCGATCCCGGTGATGAAATCGAGATAACGGTTGTTCTCCGGGTCGTAGACGTAACAGCCCTTGCCGCGCTCCAACATCAAGTTGTAGCGCCCGTAACTCTGCAAGACGTGTTCTTGCTCCAGCGCCTTGGCGGCGTCGATTTGGGGCGGCGTATTGGTTGCAGCTGTACTTGCCATAAACGGGGCTCCTTAACCTAACAAAACCCTACGGCCGCTAGTTGCGAAGAAACGCAACGTGCGGCAAACGTTTTTACTCTTTGGGATTTACGAATCTGCCGGCAATGCCGGAGAGCCGCGGGGTTAGATCGGCGAATAAACGACGATCGAGCCGCGGCTCACTCTACGGCTGACGCCGCAGGCCGAACGCGGTCGCAAGGCCTGAAACTCGCCTTGGTCGTTCATCGGAAAGATACTAGCATTATACCGGCCCCGCCGCTCGCGAGCTAGGTCCCGGTAAAACTGCCAACCAGGATGACGGCCGCGTGGTAGCCGCCGTACAGGGCCAGGGCGAATAGAATCGCCATGATGATGTTCTCCCACCAGACGGACTTGTACTTGTCTCCGATGTATTGAGAACCGGAAGTGATGCGCCAGATGCCGCCGGCCAGCAAGGGCAGCAGCACGACTTGGCCGCTGTTGGCCGCGAGCGTCAGCGTGACGAAGTCGGGCATGCCGGGGATGGTCCAAATTAGCGGCGATACCAGGCACCACCAGATGATGCGATTGTGAGCCGGGGAAGCGCGGTACTCCTCTGGCGTGGGACGCTTGCCGGTCTGCCACCAGAGCAGTGCGTGGCTGCCGACGGCGGCCAGACCGAGGGCATGGCCGACGACCGATGTGTATACTGCCGAGAATACGCCCAGGTAAAACAACAGTCGTCCGCCAGGGCCGAGCACGGTGCTGAGCAGATTCGGCAGGTCTTCGAGCGTGCTGATCTGCTTGTCGGGGAACAGCAACTCGGCGCCGAGAACCCACACGGCGACGTTGAGAATGACCATTACCACCATGCCCAGCAGCAAGTCGTAAACCTGCACTTTGCGGTAGGCGGGACCCTTCCACCCTTTTTGTTCCAAGAAGTAGGGATAGACGAGGTTCATGAACGAGCCGCCGACGGCGCCGATCATGGCGATGGCCACCATCAGCGGATCGAAATTGCCCAGTTGACCAGGCATCTCCATGCGGTAGAGGCCGCGCAGGACTTCGATGCCGCTGAAGCCGACCCAGATTGCCGAACCCACGAACGAGATCGACAGCAGCGCAAGGAAGAGCTTGAAGAGCGTTTCGAGCGAGTCGTAGCCCCCTTTGAGCACCAGCCATGCCGCGATGGCGTTGCACAGCAGCGCCCACATCCACACGTCGCCGACATTGGTCACGTTGCGCAGAATCTCGCCCTCGCCGACGGCCATGTACGACTCATAAACGTGTCCCATGACGATCGCCCCGAAAAAGAGGATCGGGGCGTAAGCCGGATGGAAACGCACAAGGCCGTCGAGCAGGCCTTCGCCGTGTTGATTGCAGAGCTGGTAGCGACCGATGAGCGAGACCAACACGAAGCGCATGAAGACGGCGACAACGAGCACCCAGAGCAACGAGTAGCCGTAGTTGCTGCCGGCGACGCCCATATCGATGACATCCCCGGCGCCGAGCCAGGTGAGTACGACGACGAT
>CAZYOX010000261.1:0-6493 GCA_964649285.1 uncultured Bryobacterales bacterium
CCGCCGGATAACCTGTCACTTATTGCTCTGTCTCACTGATGGGGTGCAGGCCAGGTGCAGGCCAATGGATGTCCCCGGTTTTCTGTTGATCCTCCTATAGATCGAGGCGGTCGGCCACTTCTCTCTTTCCAAGAATAATTTCTTCGTATATTCTCTGAAGTTCCGCACGATCTTTCTGTGGGCTCAACTCTTCATCACAGTCGACAAGACCTCGGATGGTTTCCTCACAAAAACTGCGAAGCAGGCCCAACGCCTTGAGAAAGTACATTCTTCCAGTCCGGCTATCATCCTGGACGGCATAATAGTACCGTCCTAATTCGATGAATGCCTCAATGTATCGGTCGTCTTTCTGCAATGCGGCCTGAAGTGTGGCCTCAATCTCTTCGGGAGTGCCGTTGGGGTCATCGTCAAACTGTAGGAGAATAGCTTTCCGAACAAGCGATCGTGCTGTTAATGCACGCTCCTCCACTCCGCGGAGTTCCGCAAGTTCCGACGCCGCTTCCGCACGCGCCGTGCTGAGTTGCTCGTCAAGAGGTCGTTCGCTATTTCCCACCGAGTTTCTCCATGAGGCGCTGACCACTTTCAATGACTTTTGCGATTTTCCTCACTTGATCGGGAGTGACGGATCCTTGGTCGACAAGTTCCTTCAACTGTTTGCCGGTGAAGTCAAGGAGGTGTTCCGGGAATTTTTCTCCTCTGGCCAATCTCGCGCCGGCAAGATACGTCCGTAGCGGCTTACTCGGATCAATCTTTAGGAACTTCCCGCCCAATTTGAGACCGCCCCCTCCAGGGATCATCGCCAGTGCAACGTCGGTATCGCTACCGTTACCGGAGGCCTTGTGTGCAATTGCCATCGGCAACGGTGCTACCAAAGATCCAAAAGCCATGAGACCCTGGCCAGCAAGATTGACCCCCGGCGCTGCCATCTGCGTGCCGCGCTGCACGGCCACCAGTCCCTCGTCGGGTCCGAGAGCGTAAGATGCAGAGGTTCTGTCCTCCCCGCTTTTTGTTCCTGTTAGAATCAAAGATCCGTGGGCGAACCGCGCGTTTGTGACGGTCCCGTCCACCCAGTACCCGCCTGTCTTTCCGCAATCTTTCGCAGTGTTCTGATCGTTGATGTCGGCGACGGCATCTCCGGCATTGTTCAGATAAACGCAGTCATTTCCGGTCGGATCTGTGAAAATCAACGGATTGTTGCGGACATAACTGTAAAGATTCCAGCTTTGTGGATCTGACTCGTCCTGGTCCGCAAACGGCTCATCCGGGCTGGTAAACCTTCCCCACGCCGATGACATGTACCGGGCCCCAAAGTAATCCAACCCAGACTCTTCATCGCGTTCCTTGCCGGTAAACAACTGCGGGAAGCCCGTCTCCTCGTTGTACTCGGCGATGCCGGCACGGCCGGAGCTGGCGTTGGCGTCGATCTCTTCGCCGAACGGAAAAAAGTCGCGGCGCGATACGACGTCGCCCGCAGCGTCGGTCACCAAGCGCGTCGAGCCCAAATGGTCCGTCGTTCGATAAAAGGTCCCGGCCTCTTCCGAAGGCCCGCCCATGTTGTACTCCGCCGCCAGCCGTCCGAAGGCGTCGTACACGTAGATCGTCGTCGAGCTCGACGTCAGCTTTTGCACGCGATTCCCCTCTCCGTCATAGACGTACTCGGCCGTGTCGTTGGCGGGGCCGCAAGCCGCTATTGTCTCCGCGCAGTAGTAGCGCTGCTTGTTCTCCCCGTCGTAGGCTGCCGACCACTGCCCCGCAGCCGTTCCGTTCGGGTTCTTGAACGCCGTCATGTTGCCCGCGTCATCGTACAAAGCCCAGCTCGTCGTCAGGCGGTTCGAGGACGTATAGGCCCCAATCGACGCCGGCGTGGCCACGCTTACTTGCAACCCCGTGGCCGCACGGTTGCCGTAGCGGTCGTAAGTAAAGTTCTGCGACCACGAAGCCGGCCCCGTCTCCGCGACCGAGCTGATCCGGTTGAGCGGATCGTAGCCGTACGTTTGCGAAAACGTCGGCAGCCCGCTCGCCGTGATCGTCTGCGATACCAAGTTGCCGTTGTTCGTTGTACCGTAGCCGAAGTCAAGCTGCAACAACAGCGTCGTGCTCGCTGCAGCCGGATTCAGCGTCATTCGGTCGGGCTGGAGACGGCTGTTGAACGTGGTCGTCTCCACTAAGTCGTTGCCCAGGTGCATCGACGAAACCGCTCCATGCGGAGCGTATTCCACGGCCGAAGCGTAAGTCGTCGTGCCGTCGCTGGCTGAAACGGGGCGCCCCGCGTAGTCGTTAACAAAGAGGTCAACGCCCTTTTTCAAGACTTCTCTCCGGCCTTCGGATCGACTCTCAGTACCGAATCGGCTCGCCCCCAGCGAAATCCGCGCGAATCTTGCCGCGCACCATCTGATGATCATTGCTGACGAAGATCTGTCGCCCCGGCCCGAACACGCAGTTCGACACGCGCCCCGAGATTGGCGCGAATCCGATGTGCTCGCCCTGCGGCGAGAACACATAAATGCCGCCGCGCCCGCTCGTCCAGATGTTGCCGCGCGAGTCGGCCTTCATGCCGTCGCCGCGCGCGCCTTGCACCTTCTCGCTAGGCATAAACAACCGCTGCGCCGTCGGCATGCCGCTGCCATCCAAATCGAACGCGACCCATCCGGTGCTATCCGTGACGTAGAGCGTGCGATTGTCCGGCGACAACGCAACGCCGTTCGGCGAGAGCTTGTCGGTCACCAGGTGCAACTGATTGTCCGGCGTCAGGCGGAAGACGCCTGTGTAGGGCAACTCTCGCATCGGCGACTCGCGCACGCCTACTAAACCGAAAGGGGGATCGGTGAAGTAAATGTCGCCGTTGCGAGCCACCACCATATCGTTCGGGCTGTTGAAGCGCTTCCCCTGGAACCTGTCGACGATCACCGTTCTCTCGCGCGTGGCGAGGTCCAAGCGCGTCAGCGCCCGCGTACCGCTGTCGGCAAGCAGCAATCCGCCGCGGCCCAATGCCAAGCCGTTCGAACCCGACTCGCGCAGCGTATCGGGAATCGGGAAGCCTTGATAGCCGGAGGGAGCCTTGAATGCCGTGGTCTGTTTACCGTCCCAACAGTAGATCGCATTGCCCGGCACGTCGGAGAAAAGCAGATATCCATCCTCGCCGCCCACCCATACAGGACCTTCGCACCAAATGAACTCCTTGGCGATGACCTCGACGTCGCCCTCGAGCGGATTGGGCACGTCGGGGAAAGAGGGCGGCGCCGCCTGCCCTTGCGCCGCGGCATTCCACGCGCTCCCAGCAAGAACCATCGAACCGCACGCCGCACGCAAGAAAGCTCGTCGACCTGTTTGCATCTCTTCACCTCTCATCGGAGATCTAGCCTACCCGCACGGAGGCGAAAGAACAAGCGCACTCGGCGGAACCTCCCCCGGAGACTCTTGCACCTACCTGCTACCTTGAAATCGGCCGGGTCCGCTCGAAAGCATCGGACAAATGCGGGCTAACTCTCCAACTCCTTTCGCAGCGCCTCGCCGCCCTTCTTCCAGAACTCGTACAGAATCACCAAGTCCGTGCCCAACGAAAAATGCCGCACGCCCATGTCGAGGTAATACTTGGCTTGATCGACGCTGCGGATCTCGGCCCGCGCCGGAACTCCCGCCTTTAGGCACGTCTCAATCACGCGCTTCTCCATGGCCTTCACATCCGCCGACGCCTGTTGGCCGGGCTTGCCGATCGACCACGCGTAGTCGGCGCCGCCCCATTGGATGAACTCTGCGCCTGCTTCGAGAATGCCTTCCAGCGTATCGACCGCCGTATCCTTCTCGATCATGAACGCCGCGACCATCTCGTACAGCGCGTTGACCGTGTCTATGCCCGTGCCGTAAGTCATCCACGTATTGCGCCGGTTGATGACGCCATACTTGCCGCCGCCCTCCGGCGTCGTGGGACGGATGGCCGCGATGCACTCCTTGGCTTCTTCCGGGCTGCCGACATTGGCGAACAGAATGCTCTGAAAGCCGGATCCAAAGGCCCGCTGCGGCAACATCTTCTCGAATTCATAGTCGGCCTTGATCATGCCGCCCATGTTATGGAGTTCCAGAGCGCGGCAAAAATTGTCGAGGCCTTCAAGGTCCCACGGCACATACTCCGCGGCGAACTCGATGTAGTCAAACATGCCGGTATGCCCGGCCGCCTCAACCATGCTCGGCGAAATCGTATACAGCCGGGTGCAAAGAGTCGGCTTCTGAGCTTTCAACAACGCGCGAAAAGTGTTGGGACGCATAAGGCGCTATCCTACCGCAGCCGCCGCCCCGGCCTCCAAAACGCCCTACCGATGAGCACGCGGACAGCGTCAAATAAATCAACGATTTTCGCAACAAACCATTGTTCCGACGTATCTAATCCCTAGTGCCCGCTCCGAGGATAACGAATGCGTTTTGTGTTGATCTGCGGGCTGCTATGGACTGCGGCGCTTGGCTGGCTGCAGGCTGTCGAGCCCGATTCCCCGCCCGTCTTTACTGGGATGCCCGGCGTACCGGGCGACGGCTTTGAAGCCGCGTGGATGGGCGAACTCTGGGCCCCGGCCGGCAAGATGCGCGTGTTCGTTCGGCTGTTTCAAACCGATGACGGACTCACGGGCTCGATGGACAGCTTGGACGAGCACGTCAAGAATCTCCAGATCCGCTCGGCGCTATCCTTCGGCCGCGAATTGCAGTTTGAACTCGCTCACCCTCGGGCCAAATTTGAGGGCCGCTTGAACGCCGACGGCTCCGAACTGACCGGCCGCTGGATGCAAGACGGCCAAGAATCCTGGCTGGTGCTGCGAAGACTTTCCGGACACCCAGGAAAACGCTAGTTTCAGACCTAACGAACCCCAGCGAACACCGTCCAACGCCTTATGCGACAACTTCTAGCTACCGTCGTACTGCTTTCTGCTGCTGCCGTCCCCGGCCAGGCCTTCGTGCCGCCCGCTCGGTCCGGCCCACAGCAGGCTCGCTACAGCGTCCGGGAACCGGGCTTCGAAGGTACTTGGGTGGCGGAAATGGTCGCCCCCGGTAACCATGCGCGGGTGGTGCTGGAGATTTACGGCGACGCTGCCTCGGCGCCAGACGCCGCGGCCGGCGAATTGCTGCAGGCAACCGTGGACGGCATCCAGTTGCATCTGCAACTCGTGGCTCCTGACGCCTCGTTCGAGGGCGCCATTAACCCCGAAGGCGCGCAGATCATCGGTCGTTGGAAGCAGGACGGCGAAGAGAGCTGGCTGCTCTTCCGCCGACTCTAGCTTTCCGTTACGATCTCAGCGAAGTTGGCGACCTCCGAGAACTCCGAGAGAATGTGCGCTAGAAACGTCAGTCGGTTCTCGCGTACTGTGTCGTCCTTGGCCATCACCAAAACGTCATCGAAGAACTTGTCGACGGCAGGACGAACCGAAGCGATGCGTTCGAGCGACGCGGCATAGTCCGATTCCTTTTTCAGGGCATCGCGTAGGGCTTCGTAGGCCGCGTGCAGGTCTTTCTCGGCGCCTGCTTCGAGCAGCGCGATGTCGAACTTCTTCGAAGCGTATGTTGAGACGCCGCCGGCCTTCTCGAGAATATTGCTGATGCGCTTGAAGCTCACCGCCAACGGTTCGAAGTCCGGCGTGGAGCGGACTTTGGCAATGGCTTCGCAGCGCGCTACAGCATCGACCGGGAAATTGTCGGAAGCCGCAAGCACGGCATTGATCTCGTCGTAGGCAAAACCGCTGTCGTTCGTCAGGTAGTAGCGCAAGCGCTCAACGAAGAAGTCGCGCAACGCAGCGGCATTAGCGCCGGCATCGGCCATTCCGCAGAGTTGATCGATAGTGATGCGCAACTCGCCTTTGATGACGATTTGGATAATGCCGTACGCCGCGCGGCGTAGCGCGAAGGGATCCTTCGAGCCAGTGGGCAACATGCCGATACGGAATAGACCGCCCAGAGTGTGCAGCTTGTCGGCGATGGCCACTAGTTGGCCAGGCGCGTTGCGGGGGATGTCGTCCCCTGCACCGGCCGGCTTGTAGTGGTCGTAGATTGCATCGGCGACTTCTTGCGGCTCGCCTTGCTGTGCGGCATAGAGCCCGCCCATGACTCCCTGCAGTTCGGGGAATTCGCCGACCATTTCCGTGGTCAGGTCGCACTTCGAAAGCGCGGCGGCGCGGGCCGCGGCGACCTTGATCGTCGACGACAGGTTCGCCGCTTCGGCCAACGACTTCACCAAAGCGACCATGCGCTCGGTCTTATCGTGGTAGCTGCCGAGCTGCGCCTGGAAAGTGACGATCTTTAGCGACTCGATGCGATCGGCCAGCGGTTTTTTCAGGTCAGAATTCCAGAAGAACTCGGCATCGCTAAAGCGGGCGCGCAGGACGCGCTCGTTGCCGCGGCGTATTTCGCCGTCGGGATCTCCGTTGAGATTAGCGACGGCGATAAAGCTGTTATTGAGCTTGCCGCTTTTGCGGTCTTCGATGGAGAAATATTTCTGGTGAACGAGCATCGCCGT
>CAZYOX010000262.1:0-6461 GCA_964649285.1 uncultured Bryobacterales bacterium
GTGTTTGTCGAAGAGCCTTGGTAGACCCATGCCAGCCGCAAGCTGTCGACGTTCTCGCGAGTAATCTGTTCGATCTCGCGGTAATGCCGGCCATGATAGGCGCCGGAGTAGGTCGGCCAGTCCGCGGGTTTCGCGTCCGCGTCTAGGATGCTTTGGTAGGTGACCTGAGCGGGCGATAGCGAAGCAGCGAGGACAAGAAGCGCGAGAGAGCGAATCTGCATCATTATTCTCCGGCGGCTAGGCGCGCGAGGTAGGCGATGACGTCGTCGAGTTCCTTGTCGCTGAGCCGCCCGCCGTAGGAGGGCATGGGCGAATCGGACACAACCTCGAAACTACGCAGCTTGGTCTTGTCGAGCGAGATGAGCTTGCCGTCTGTCGTCAGCACTTGCAGCGAAAAACTGTCTTCGTTCAGTCGTACGCCTTCCACGACTTGCCCGTCCTCTGTCGTCGCGCGTGCGCGAAACGTGCGCGGATGGACGTTGCTGTTGGGGTTCGTAATCGCTTCCCTCAGGCCCGCGGGCGAAGTCACTGCCACGGTTTCGCGAAGGTCGGGACCAAGGCGGCCACCCTCTTCGCCGACGCGGTGGCAACGAATGCAACCACGATCACGGAACAGCTGCGCTCCCGCCTCTGCATCGCCCGTGACTTGACCCAAGTCATTGGCAAAAGATCGCACGAAGGCCACAATCTGCCACGTCTCGCGTTCGTCGAGCGTAAACGAGGGCATGTCGGTTCCGGGAATTCCGGTGTGCAACAAGTCGTAGATGTCGCCGTCCGTCGTGACGTGGTGCAACTCGCCGGCGAGGTTAGGCGTGAATCCTGGCCACCCTTGGCCCTGCTGCCCGTGGCAGTTCGAACACAGCGGACGGTAGAGGCGCGCTCCCGCGGCGACATCCGCCGGCGACGTGTAAGCATTGCGCTCGGAGCGTTCTTGCCCGGGCGCCGCATGGATCGCAAACAACGCGATCGCCAGCAGAATCCCGTACTTCATGCACCGGGAAGCTTAGCACCGATTTCGATACAATGCAGGCTCTCGTCATGAAAGCCATACTCGTCACGAAACACGGCGGACCCGAAGTCCTCAGCTACACGGATGCTTCTAAGCCAACTCCCGGCCCCTCGGAAGCATTAGTCAAGGTCGATGCGACGGGCGTTAACTTTATCGACATCTATTTCCGCAGCGGCCTCTACAAGGCCGACCCGCCGTTCATCCTCGGCCAAGAGGGAGCGGGCGTGGTGGAAGAGGTGGGCTCCCAGGTGACTTCGGTTAAACCGGGAGATAGAGTTGCCTACACCGGCATCCGGGGAACCTATGCCGAATATCACGCCGTCGCAGCCGACAAGCTCGTCAAGGTGCCCGACGGAGTCGACGCGAAGCTCGCCGCCGCGCTCATGCTGCAAGGCATGACCGTGCACTACCTCACGCATTCGACCTACCCGCTGAAACGCGGCGACACGTGTTTAATCCACGCGGCGGCAGGCGGCGTTGGGCTGTTGGCTGTGCAGATCGCCAAGATGTTGGGAGCGACCGTCATCGGCACCTGCTCGACCGAAGAGAAGGCGGCCAACGTTCGCAAGGCGGGCGCCGATCACGTCATCCTCTACAACAGCGAAGATTTTGTCGCGCGCGTCAAAGAGATCACCGGCGGCAAGGGCGTCGACGTCGCCTACGACGGCGTGGGACAGTCGACCTGGGAAGGCAGTCTGAACTGCCTCAGACCGCGCGGGATGTTGGTCTGCTTCGGCAACGCCAGCGGGCCGGTGCCGCCCATCGATCCGCTGCGGCTGTCGGCCGGCGGGTCACTGTTCCTGACCCGTCCGACGCTAAACCACTACATCGCTACGCGCGAGGAACTGGAATGGCGTGCGACGGACTTGCTCAACTGGGTACGCGACGGCAAGTTGGACGTGCGCATCGGCCAGGAATATCCTCTCGCCGAAGCCGCGCAGGCGCAGATCGACTTGGCAAGCCGCAAGACAAGCGGCAAACTGATCCTGGTTCCCTAGTGAATTGGTCTACGGCACGGCGATGCTGGCTACCGTGCGAGAGCCGGTGCGCCATTCATTGACCAGTTCCCAGTCGGCATTGAACTCTAGAATTCGGCGCCCTTGGTAGTCGGAGACCATGAAGCCGCCGCCTTGCAATGGCTGTAAGCCGGAACACCAGACCATGCGGATGTCGCCGTTGGCGCCCCCTACGGAACGCACGGTTTCTCCCTTGGGGGTGACTTCGATCACTTGTCCCGGCGAGGCCAGGCCGATCAACGTATTGCCGTTCGGCAAGCGGTGCGGTTGATAGGGAAATCGCTCGTCGCCGCCCGTCGCTTGGTACGTCCAAATGATCTTGCCGGCTTGGTCGACTTCAATCACTTTGTTGAGCCGCTCCACAGCTATTAGCGTCGTGCCGGCAGGCGTGCGCCGACTGGAGCGCATCTGCGAGTTGGCCAGTTCCGGGTTGGCGTACTCCCAGACCGTCTCCTTGGATGGGGTGACTTCGATGACTTTGCCGAGAACCATGTCGCCGATCAGCGTATTGCCGTTCGCCAGTCGCTCAGCGGCGATGGGATGCTCTAAACCCTCGGCCAAGCCGTAGCTCCAAACTTCGTCGCCCTCGGGCGAAACTTCGATGACGCGCTTCCAGTTGCCGGTCGTGTAGAGGATGTTGCCGTTGGGCAAGATCTGCACGTCGTGCCCGCGATTGTTGGGGATACGCCGCAGCACACGAGCCGATGGCCACTCCATCACCACGATTTCGCCGTTCGGACCATGATCGGCAAGCGCAATCGTGCGTTGCGGCGTCTTCGCCAAGTGCTTGTTGAAGAAAACGAGCATTGAGGCGATCGCCTCGTCTAAACGAGGTCCGAATGCGCCAAAGCCGTGGTCGACATCCTGGAAGGCGATGATCTCGGCGGTGACGCCGGCTTCACGCAGGCGGTCCGTGATCCACTGCCCCTGCTCAAAAGCCACATAACGATCTTTGGTGCCGTGCAACGTCAGCGTCGGGGCATCGCCCGGGCTGACCCAATTCAGCGGCGAAGCCTGCACGTGCATTTTGTAGGCATGATCCAAGTCGCCGCCAAGAAACATCGGCAGCACTTCGGCGGCGTCGACGGATGCCCCATAGGACTTGACGAAATTGGACGCTCCGAAGAAGTTCACGACGGCCTGCACGCGGCTCGATTGATCCAGCGCCGGGCCCGAACCCTCAAACTTGCCCACTCCGCCGGTTACGCCAAGCATTAACGCCAAGGTGCCGCCGGCCGAAGCGCCGGTGGCGCCGATGCGATCGGGGTCAATTTGGAAGCGATCGGCATTCGCCCGCAGAAAGCGTACGGCGGCTTTCACGTCCTCTAGCGCCGCCGGAAACTGCTGCTGGGGACTCAGCCGGTAACTCACCGTCGCCGCCACATAGCCCGCCTGGGCAAGTTTGTAGGCGATGGGTAAGAAGCTCGCCCGGTTGCCGGCGCGGAAGCCTCCGCCGTGAATGCAGACGACCGCAGGGAAAGGTCCCTTCCCTTCCTTGGGCATGACGACGTCCATCGCCATCCGTCCGCCGACGCGCGAGTAGTCAATGTCCGATTGCAGGATGACGTCGGCAGGAGGCGTCGGAATCTCTTGTGCGACGAGGCCAAAGGAGAGCAACAAGGCGAGCAAGATGATGCGTGGCATGTTCGCGTGGATTGTAGCGAATCCACGCGAAGATTATTCTTCGATTCGTCCGTAGTGGACCCGCACGCCCGCTTCTTCGGCGGCGCGTATGAGATCTTCGCTCGGAGCGGCGGCCACGACATCGGTGATGTTATGAACCGCCGCCAAACGCTGCAAGTCCTCCAAGCAGCCGAGAACCGGCAGGCCGTCGATGATCGTAGCTTCTAGCAGAGGGTCCTCATCGAGGTAGGCGAAAGGCCGCAGGCCGGCGGATTCGTTAAGCAGTTGTTGGGCAAGCTGACGGCCGGCTCCGCGGCTCCCGTAGACCAGACACGGGCGCGGCTCGGTGAAGACCCGATCCCCGCTCTTGCGCCGTCGCGCGCGCAATAAGTCGGCCAAAGCGAGTCCGCCGACTCCATAAACCAGAGCCTCGACAAACAGCACGCGCAGCGCGGTCTGCGACAACAGGTTTGGAGACAAGGCTGCCGCCAGACCGGCGCCGCAGATTGTCGCCACGGCGAAGAATCGCGCATCGCGTTCGCTCCACTCGCTCCAGCGCAAACGGTCAAAGCGAAATGCCAGTGCCGCGGTCGTGCGCCCAAACAGCAGGCTTGCGATCAGCCACACATTGGGTATCTGAGCGACAGCCCACCAGGCAATCGCGGATGACCCGCCGGCGGCGGCAAGGGCAATGCCATGCACCAGGCATTGACGCAGCAATGAGCTAGGCGGAAGCGGCCTAGGCGGCAGAATGACGATCAATCCTGGAGGGAAAGTCACTATCAGGAAAAGATCGGCGTCATGCCACACGTCTTTAGGCTCCTGTTAACCGAGCCGACACGGCGCTAGAATTGAAATTCAACCGGGGCGACTCGCCCCCAGGAAGGTTCGATCTCGATGAAGGCTCTCGTCCTGAATGAATACAAGTCTTTGGTGCTCCAAGAGGAGCCGGCCCCTGCCATCGCGCCCAACGAAGTGCTGATTCGCGTGCACTCCTGCGGCATTTGCGGCAGCGACGTCCACGGCTTTGACGGCTCTACGGGACGCCGCATTCCGCCGGTCATCATGGGCCATGAGGCTTCAGGCGTCATCGCCGAAATCGGCGCCGACGTGGCAGGTTTCGCCAAGGGCGACCGCGTCACCTTTGATTCGATGATTTCGTGCCGCAATTGCTATTTCTGCCGCAAGGGCCAGCCGAACTTGTGCGACAACCGGCGCGTGCTGGGGGTCTCGTGCGGCGAATATCGCCGAAACGGAGCGTTCGCCGAGTTCGTCAACGTCCCTAGCCACATCGTCTTTCCTATCCCCGACGATGTGACTTTCGAACAGGCAGCGATGGTCGAGCCGGTTTCCGTGGCCGTCCATGCAGTCAATATCACGCCGGTCACCCTTGGCGACACAGCTGTAGTCGTGGGCGCAGGCATGATTGGCCTGCTCACTTTGCAAGCTGCCCGCGCGGCGGGGTGCGCGAAGGTCATCGCCGTCGACCTTGCGGATGATCGCCTGGCGTTGGCGAAAAAGCTCGGCGCCGATGAGACCATCAACCCCGGCAGCACCGATGTCATTGCCGCGGTTCGGGCCCTGACCGACAGCCGCGGCGCCGATGTGGTCTTTGAAGCGGTCGGAGCAACGCCCACCGTCAAGATGGCCATCGAAAGCGCTCGCAAGGGCGGCGCCGTAACGTTGATCGGCAATGTCACGCCGAACATCGATTTCGGCCTGCAGTCGGTGGTGACGCGCGAAATTTCCGTCCTCGGATCCTGCGCCTCTTCTAATGACTACGCAGCTTGTCTAAAGCTCATTGCTTCAGGAGCGATTCGCGTCGACGATATGATCAGCGCGACTGTGCCCCTGGCGCGCGGCGCGGAAATGTTCGATCGCCTTTACGCAAAGGAAGCGAATCTCACCAAGGTCATTCTGCAACCCTAGCGGTTGTACTGCGGCGCCGGGCCGCGCAGTTTCAGCCAAACATCGCGTGATTCCTCGATCAACTCGGCGGGCAACGGGCTGCTCCGCGCGGCCTCAATGTTCGCTCTGAGGTGTTCGAATCGCGACGCCCCTAGGATGACCGAGTGTACTTGTTCTTGGTGCAGCAGCCAGCCTAGGGACGTTTCCAGCAGAGTCCGGCCGTGCCTTTCGGCAATGCCTTTCAATTCCTGCACGGCGTCGAAATATTGCTCATGCCAGTAACGCGATAAGTACTGCTGGTTGCCGTCAAAACGCGTCCCGGCGATGGGCGCCGCAGCGCTTTGCTTGCCGGTGAGCAGGCCTCCCGCCAAAGGGTTGTAAGCGACGATGCTCTCTCCAAAACGTTTGGCGAACGGCACATATTCCTGCTCTAAATTTCTCGTGATTATGTTGTACATCTGCTGCGCGGTATGCGGAGCCTGCCAGCCGTTTTTCTCGCAGAGAGAGAGAATTTCCGCGTGTTGCCAGGCGCTGTAGTTCGAGATTGCTCCATAGCGGATCTTGCCTTCCCGCCGAAACTCATCCAGAGTCTCTAGCGACTCTTCGATGGGCGTCTCATAATCGGGACGGTGCAGATAGTAGAGGTCCAGATAATCCGTCTGCAGGCGCTGGAGCGTATCTTCCAGCGCCCAGCGCATTTCCTGCCGCGACAATCCCGAATATGCGCGCGGCCGCTCCATGGGATTGCACGCCTTACTCGCCACAATCACTTTGTCGCGTTTGGACTTCAGACAGCGCCCGACAATCTCTTCCGAAGCGCCTTGGTTGTAAACGTTTGCCGTGTCGAAGAATTGTATTCCTTGATCCAGGCAGTAGTCCGTCATCCTTTGCGCTTCGGTTTGATC
>CAZYOX010000263.1:0-6386 GCA_964649285.1 uncultured Bryobacterales bacterium
GGCTATCAGAGCGCCCCCCGCGTTAAGCGCTAAGACAATAGCAAGACCGCCGAAGAGCTGGCCCACGATTTCCACTGCGTTCACTAGATCGAGTCGCTGGCCGCCCCTTAGCGCCGCAGAGAAAGTATCCATGGGCAGACTGAGGCCTATAGTGAACGCCATCACGCTCATCGCGATGAAGATTTCTCGGCGGCTGATCGACTCAATCCCAAAGAGATCGGGAAGGAAATAAGCCAGGCCGCAGCCGAATAAACTGGCCAACACGCCGATCGGCACTAAAATCCAGAACGCCGTCGCCAACGTTTGATTCGCTCGGACTTCGTCGCCTGTCGCCAAATAACGGCCGACGAAATAGGCGACGGCCCCTCGGACGCCGAAGTCGAGCATCAGATAGTAGGCCAAGATCTCGGCAACAAGCGACCAGACCCCGTAACGCTCGACACCTAGACCGCTCACCAGGAGCGGCGATATCACGAAGGCGAGAGCCGCAGCTACGGCGAGTGACGCGAAATTACTGTAAATAACCCGACTGAGGGGAGCTCGCGGCATGAAGAACTAGTCCTTGGCAGTGTAACTACCTGCAGCAGGCGACACGGTTCAGGAATCCGCCTGAAAACTCAGCAGCACGTCAGCTATGCGCTCCGCCGTAGCTCCGTCCCACAGCGGGATGGTTGACTTGTTCACCGGCTCAGTCAGCCGGCGCCTCGCCGCTGCCAACAGAGCGTCGGTTTGGCTGGCCACGAGTTCATTGGTACCGGCCGTGATGGTGATCGGGCGTTCTGTGTTCGGACGCGCGGTGAGACAAGGGATGCCGAGATAGGAGGTTTCCTCTTGCACTCCGCCCGAGTCGGTGATTACCAGCGCTGCGTTCCGCTCCAGGGCGAGAAAGTCCAGATAGCCTTGGGGCTCCAGCAGGAATAGATTGGCATTGGCTTTGAACCCTGTCAGCTGAGTCAGCTTCTGGCGAGTACGCGGATGAACCGGCATGATCACCGCAATCGTCTCGGCCAATTTGTTCAGTGCGCCGAGAATCTGCTCCAGCGGTCCAAGCTGATCCACGTTGGAGGGGCGATGCAGAGTCGCCAATAGGTAGCGATCCGGCAGGCTCCACCGTTGTTGAAGCGCGGGCCATCTGGACTCCGCCTTGGGCAGCAGGCGCACGAGGGTGTCGATCATGATGTTGCCCACCATATGGATTCGCTCTTTCGGAATGCCTTCGCGCAGCAGATTCTCATCCCCGTCGGCTGAAGGCGTGAGCAGCAGGCTTGCAATTTGATCGGTCAGGATGCGGTTGATCTCTTCCGGCATGGTCCGGTCGAAGGATCGTAGCCCGGCCTCGACATGAGCCACGGGGAAGCCGAGCTTGACGGCGACCAGAGAACAGGCAATAGTTGAGTTCACATCGCCGGGAACGACGACCCAGTCGGGTTGATATTCCAACAGCACGGGTTCAAAGCGGGCCATGATTTGGGCGGTCTGCTGAGCATGACTGCCCGAGCCGACCTCTAGGTTTACGTGCGGTTCCGGCAGCCCCAGTTCCTGAAAAAAGACCTCCGACATGGCCGCATCGTAGTGCTGGCCGGTATGAACCAGGACCTGAGAGAAATCGGCCGGGCGACGATCGAGCTCGTGTATTAGCGGTGCGGCCTTCATGAAATTCGGCCGGGCGCCGACAACATGGAGGATCTTGCGAACTTGACTCATTTTTTGATCGAACGGTCTGGGTCGGCGGGAGCAGAATCACGCTGGCGGCAGGAGCCCGTCAAGACACTGTGCCAGTTGTTCGGCCTGCGGGCGCGCACTAAACATCTGAGCGAAGCGATCGCTCACAGCGATCTTAGCAGAGGGCATTGTGAGCGCTTCCAACACAGCAGAGTCGATTTCTTGAGCGCTGTGTTGCGGATAGAGGCAGCGGTAGGGAACGCCGCTGAGAGCCAGCAGCTCTTCAACGGAAGAATGCGGCGGCACAACAGCCAGAATGGGGCGTCCGTAGCGGACATATTCAAAAAGCTTTGCGGGAACCTGATGGTCGGATTGCGGCTGAAGAAGCAACAGCACGTCGGATTCTTGGCAAAGCAGGCGGGCCTTCTGCTGAGAAACGGGCTGATCGGAAAAATCCAGCCAGCCGGCGTTGCGGGTTCGTTCCAGCAGCTTGGGGTCATCGAAGGGCTGATGGTCGGTGGGACCGATCAGCGTGACGCGGACGCTGCCGTTCGGAAGGCGCCCGGAAGCGAGCAAACGTTCCACGGAACCGACGAGGATGTCGGGAGTGCGGCCGCCATACAGGGCGCCCAGATGGCACACCTTGCGGCACTCGCCAGGGCTCCAAGCAGTTGCGGAGATGCCGTCTTCGGGATCATACCCGTTCCATAACACGCTGATTTTGTGGGCGGATTTCGGGTAGATCTCGCGCCAGCGCGCGGCCAAAACATCGGTATTTACGATCACCCGATCTGCCTTCTCTACCGTGAGCCGCTCTATAAATCGGAGGGTTGCCGGGTTGCTGCCATGCAGAGGCGCCATGGGATCACGGAAGTCCGCTATCCAAGGGATGCCGGTGCGCCGTTTGATCAGCAGACCCGCTAGGAGCACGCCAAGCGGGGGTGCGGTCGTCAGCAGAACCGCATTCCGTGGTTCCTTGTGAATCCATTGCTGGGCCGCCGCAGCAGCCGAGCGGGCCCAGACCATTCCTGTCTGCCCAGGAATCCACAGCTTGCGGAGTAAACGCTCGAATTGCCAGGAGAAGCTGAAGGGCGAGTTGGAGCGAAAAGGATCGGCGATGGCGGTGATGTTCGGATCGGGGTCCGGTTGCGGTCGAGGAGCTGCCGTAATGATGTGCGGCTGCCAGCCTGTGTCAGGAAGGTGCTTGTAGAAGCGAAAGGGCCTGGCCCCGCCAATGGAGGGATCGGGGGGGAAATGGTAGGCCAACAATAAAATCCGACGCCGGGAGACCAAGAAGCTTCTCCGGCCCGATTTCCAGGCCTTCTGATGGTTAGAGTAACCCACTCTATGCCCATGGGGTATGGGGCGATTCCCTGGGGCGTTTGGCGTGTATGGCGTGCCGCGGCGCCCGCAGCCTGCTCGAAAGGTACAATGTGACGAGTCTTTAGAGAGCCCACTGCTGAACGGCCTAGATGCGCAGACCGCAGCACGGGCGAGGGGTATTCGACTGTCATGACAACTTCAAGCCGCTACAAGTTCGTTTCCCGTGCCGTTCTGCCCGCCACGGTAAGCGCCGTTTTTCTTTCACTGGCCCTCGGCGCGAGACTGTCGCCCGCGATCGGCCAAGGCTTTACCGCCGGAGAACCCATTGGCGCGGTCAACGAAGCCGGCGAGCGCGTGCCGCTGTCGGACAACGTGAAGGTATACGGCAGCTTCCATTTCTCGGAAAGCTGCACATTCGATCCGGAACGCAACCTGATCTTGGCCATGAATAACGGCGAGCGGGGCGACGGCGCCGAGAACGACGGCTTCGTGTCGCTCATCAACCCTGATGGAAGCGTGCATACGCCTAAATGGATCGGCGTAACCCGTGACGGATTGGAGCTGCATCATCCGCTCGGCAGCGCAATCGCCAACGGCGTGCTCTATACGGTCGACGTCGGCTTCGTTCGCTCCTTCGATTTGGAGTCCGGCCGGCCGATCAAGGCGGTGCGCATTCCCGATTCCACATTGCTGAACGGCATTGCCGTGACGAACGACGGCACGATCTACGCGTCAAACACCCGCAACCCGGAGGTGATCTACAAGGTCACGGCTAACGATGAGGTTTCGGTCTTCGCCCAGGGCGCGCCACTGGCACAGCCCAACGGCGTCGCCATCGATACGGACGGCAATATTGTGGTGGTCAATATCGGCGACAATGCCGTCATCACGTACAACCCCGCGGGCGAAGTCGTGCGTACAGAACACGCGGTGGAAGGCGGTAACGACGGCGTGGTCGTAACGCCTGACGGCACGAAGTACGTCAGCAGCGTTCGCTACGGCAGCGTCTCGCGTATACGCCGAGGCCAACCGGCCGAGATCATCGCCTCGGGCATCCCCAGCGCCGCTTCGATGTGCTACGACTCTGTCCAAAACCAGTTGGTGATTCCGATGAACCCCAACTACGCGCTGGCCTTCGTGAAGTTGTAGTCCAAGGTTGGCTTTCTATCCGTGACACGCCGTGGACTTCTCGGATTCGGTGCGGCTGCGCTGCTGGCGCGGGCGCAGCAGAATAGCGCCGCGCGGACCTTCGCCTACGTCGGTTGCTACACCACCGCGCAGCGCAATGCGCGGGGCGACGGCATCCACGTCTACAGCGTCGACGCGAGCAATGGCGGATGGACTCACGTCCAGCACATCGGCGATCTCGTCAATCCGTCGTACCTGACGATGCGTGCCGATCGGCGTTGCGTGTGTTCCGTGCACGGGGATGAAAGCTATGTCACTAGCTTTGCGGTCGACCAACAGACAGGCCGCCTCACGCTGCTCAACCGGGCCAAGAGCGGCGGGAGCAACGGCGTGCATTCGGCGTTCGACGCGAGCGGCCGGTTCCTGGTTGTTGCAAACTACGCGAGCGGCAATGTCGCCGTGCTTCCCGTTGCAAGCGACGGCAGTCTGTCCGATGCGTCGCAGGTCGCCGAATTGCAGGGAGAGCCGGGCCCGCATCGCGTGGAACAGACCAGTTCGCATCCGCACCATGTCGTCTTCGACCCTTCGGGACGCTACGTGATCGTACCGGACAAGGGGCTCGATCGCATCTTTGTCTTCAGCTTCGATGCCGCGACCGGCAAGCTCACGCCGACCATGCAAGGGTCGGTCGGGGCGCGCGCCGGCTCGGGCCCGCGTCACGCCGCCTTCCATCCGACGCTCGGCGTGCTGTGGGTAATCAACGAACTCGCAAGCACTATCGCTACCTACAGCTGGGACGCCGAGGATGGCAGCCTGCGTCCCGCACAGATTCTTCCGGCGCTGCCGCCCGATTTCACCGGCGAAAGCTCCGGCTCGGAGATCGCCGTTTCGCTTGAAGGCCGCTATGTGTACTATTCGAATCGCGGCCACGACAGCGTCGCCATCTTCTCCGTCGACTCAGGCACAGGCCTGCTGACTCCCGTCGGCTGGGAGTCAACCGGCGGGCGCGTTCCACGCTTCATCGGCTTTGGACCGTCGAAGGAGTTCCTCTACGCCGCGAACGAACAGGGGGACACTGTCGTGCATTGGAAGGCCGATGCCGCTACCGGCCGCCTGACCCCGATCGGCGAACCGGTGCAGAACGCCAGCCCGGCCACCATTGCCTTCGCAACGCTCTAGCGGGGGCGTGGTCCATCGTCTCCCGGCTCCGTATGGCCTTGCCTTACAATGGCACTAGTCCTTCGACGACGCTCAGTCCGCCGCAGCTTATTGGTTCTTCTATCCGGGCGCGTAGCTCAGCTGGATAGAGCAACGGCCTTCGAAGCCCGGCCATGGGGCAAACAGCTCGTACTGTAGAACAACAGCAAGATACATAAAATCAGTAGTTTAAGAGCATCCCTTGACGCAGCTTCTACCTTCCGATTACTAGCAAATACCGGCTGTTTTGGGCTGGAGTCTCTACACTTTCCACTACATTCTGAGAGCGCGGACGGCCTGGAGTGCGTTCGCCTGCTGTTCGTTGTGGAGTTTTTGCCACGGCAGCTATTACTGGCGTGCTACACTCCAGCCGAATGGCGACTGTGAAGGGCCCCCCCGCTGAATTCCGCCGCAAGATCGAAGAGGGCAACCGGCTCCCCGAGATCAAACTCGACACTCTGGACAAGCTGGCGACTCCGACGAGCGACTCAGAAGGTTGCCGGGCGATTCAATCGGAGGACGACCACAACACTCGTATCAGAAAAAGGCTTTGGTTTGCCGTGCAGGCAATTCGAGGTCGCTTGGCCGCCGGAGACATCCGCTGGGCTATTCATCACGCCATCGGCGCCGGCGTCCTCGCGCATGAGCTGGGCTGGTCGGAGAGGGACGCCGAAGCGGGCGAGAAGGTCCGCGACGGCGGAAAGAAAGGCTCAGAGAAGACCTACGGAGATAGCGAGAGTAAGCGCGCACGCTGGCTACAGCACCAAGTGTGTTTAGAGGCCGTGGCGCGGGAGCATCCTGACTGGGACCGCGAGTCCGCACAGAAAGAGACAGCGCGTAGGCGCGGCTGCAAACTTCGCACCATCCAGCGGCGCACAACATGGCCCGATAACTAGTCTCGCCACTCCTCCCTCTGGCGAGCGCTGCGGCCCGACCATGGCCGCATGACAGCACACATCAACCCGCAGCAACCTATACCGGGCGGCCTAGCTGAAATCGGCAGGGGCCTATCGGATAGCGAAGTCGAGACGGTCACTCGCGGCCCGCACGTCGTGCGCGCTGACGGGAAGTGACGC
>CAZYOX010000264.1:0-6381 GCA_964649285.1 uncultured Bryobacterales bacterium
CGTCTAATGCTGTAGATGCGAGCCTTGGCGGGGGCCAAGTCCGGGCATCGGTTGGAACGGGGAGCGGGGCATTACGCCATGAATATCTCAAAGAAGGAGCTAGAGCGCCTTAGCGCTGAAGCCGACAAACTCCACTATCAGTGGGCCGACAAAGAATCTTGGAGACGGGCTCATGAAGCGGCCCGCAAGGCATACTACGAATCGATGACCGAGTTGGGTTACGCCGATCTCGATAAAGAGGTCCCGGTAATCGATCGCGCCGTGACGTTTTTTCAGGAACAGGCCCGCAGGCTGACTAAGGGCGACGAGCCATCCAAGCCGACCGGCCTGGGTTTGTCTTATCCGCCTGATTCGCGCGCGGCCTGAGCCTCGGCAGCGCTAGAAGACGGAGATCGGCACGGCATTCGGCACGCCCCGCGCAAGCGAGCCTAGCGGGCGGCTACAGTGCTGCTCTTTTCGATCACGGCGGAAAGTTCCCGGAGGAGGGCGGCGCCGTCGCCGCGGTAGGCGCTGCCGTGCTGGCAGGCGAGCATTTGGGGATTGAGTCGGGCCAAGCGCTCTAGGATCGCCGACGTGTTCGTTGCGTGGGCGTAGTAATCCATCATGCCGCGCATCGCTTCGCTGGCTGTGAGCACCTCAGTCTCCGTGACCGGCGGCGGCTCGCTGCCGGCCTGCGTGAACAGATCGCCGCACAGCAGCGTCTTGGTCTTTGCGTCGAAGAGGATTCCGCAGTCCCAGCCGTGGGGTACGTGTGGCGTGTAGATCCACTGCATCGTGCGGCCGCCGATGGAGAACTCTTCGCCGTCGCCCAACCCGCGCGCTTCGCGGACGGCGTAGTCGTTGAGCGACGTCAATACGCCGATCTCCGTACCGAAGGCCGTTGCATGCGGCGCGGCTTCCAAGAGTTCGTTCAGAGCTCCGTACTCGTCGCCCTCAAAGTGGGAACCGCCGATCCAGCGCAGTTTTTTCGCCGGCATGACGGCCTCGATCGCCTGTAGCGTGCCGGGGAAGAGCTTGCGGAAGCCCGTATGGAACAGCAAGGGTTCTTCATCGACGACAAGGTAGGAGTTGAAGGTAAAGCCTCCGGGGACAACGTCCAACCGTGTCGAGATGCGATAGATTCCGCCGGCGACTTCATCTACGGTCACGCCGGTGTCTTTACTTACGAACACGCTTCGTCCTCCTCTTTCGCTGCTCACTTCGCCAGCGGATCGGGGCGCAACTGGAAGTGCATCACCTTGCTCGTCGTCCCCTTGCCGCCTTCCATGTGGAAGGGCGTGCGGGTGCTGACGTTGCCCCACAGGCCTTTGCCTTTCCAGCCCGCATTGGGGTCATCGATGCGGCCATCCATCCATTTGGCATAGAAGCCCATCGGATAAGGCACGCGCAGAACCACCCATTCGCCATCATTCAGCGCCAGCAGGCCCTCGGAAGCGTTGCCCGTATTGATGGGCGTGTTGGCGCCCAGCCCCAGCGTGTCGAACTGATCGACCCACGTGTAATAGCTGGCCTCGGCGCTGCCCGACTCGGTGACGTTTTGGATCTGCGGCAGCGGCTCGGGATAGACTGTCCAGCCTTCGGGGCAGTGCTGTCCGGTGGCCTCGGGACCATTCAACGGCGCGGTGCACTTGGTGCGGTCGAAGCTGGCCATGTGTCCGCTGGCTAAGGCCACCCAGGCAACACCGTTGCGATCAATGTCCATGCCGCGCGGCGAATAGCCTTTCTCCACAGGCACTTCGTAGACTTCGGCGAGAGCGGTCGCGGGCGGGTTCGCGCCGGGATCGAGGCGCACAATGGAACCGGGGTAGCCGAGGACTGAGCCCCAGACAGAGCCGTCCGGCGCAGGTGAGACAGCGTAGAAGGCCGCGCCATAGCGCTTGTCCTTCGACGGGTCGACCGGCCTGTCGGGCTCGACGTAGGCGTCGCGCTTGCCGTTGCCGTTGGTGTCCATGATCACGGCGGTCCAACCTTGCGAGGCCACTTCGTCGCCGGTCTCTTCGTACATCTTTCTGTTGAGCCAGCCGATCACCTGGCCGCCGCCGCTGGTCCACAGAGTGTTGTTTTCATCCTCGGCGAACATCAGATGGTGCGTGGCGAAGCAAGTATTGATGTGGGTGATCTGGTTGGTCTTCGGGTCGAACATGGCCAGTTGGCGGCCGGAGCGCTGCACCGGGAACAACTTGGCCGAGGGATGGCTCGAACCTTCTTTGCAGAAGTCCGGGTTCTCTGGGGGGCGTATCGCCGAGGTATACCAAACGCGCCCCAGCTCATCGAACATGGCGTTGTGGACGTTGGTTTGGCTATGCCAGATCTTTTCTTCGCCCCAGTAAGGCGAGGGCTGCGCGACTTCGCCGGAGACATCGGGCGTCGCCGGATCGCGAACCGTCAACGGAACCTGACTGGCGGTATGAGTGACCGGGTCGAGAACCGCGAGGTAGTCGGCGCTGAGTTCCAGCGCGCCATAGATCTTACCGTTGGCATTGACTGTAGGATTGCGGCGGTCGGTCGAAACTTCGTCGTGCAAGTATGCCTTGGGGTCGGCCCAATCCCATTGGGTGATAACAAGGTTGCGCTCCAAGCCTTGCGGCCTCGGCGGCGCCGGCGGGACTTCGCCGGCGGCGATGCGGTCCGTCCAGTCGGCCAAGACTTCTAATGCGCGCTCCGCACCCATGTTGGCTAGGCCATTAGCCATGTTGGCGCCGGCTTGGCCGGAGAGAATGCGGCGTTCCCAAGCGGCGGTGGAGGACGTCATTTCGCCGAGAGCCGGAGGGATCTCGCGCGTGCCCTTGGTGCCGAGTTGGTGGCAGGCGGTACAGCCGCCGGACTTCAGCCGGCGCAGCCAATCCTGTTGGTTTTTAATCTCGGGCGAGATGCCATTGCCGCCCGGTCCCGTGCCAGGGAACTCGCTCGCGGGGGGTGCGTGCAATAGCGAAAGCCAGTAGCCCGCCGGATAGTATTGCGCCGCTTCCGCTGGGGAGGGCGCCGTGACAGCGGTGAGGTCCAGATTGGCGCCCGGCTGGGCCCGTACCTTGGGCGAATCCACGAGGCCGTAGCCGCGTACCCAGACGTCGTATGTTGCGGCCGGCAGGTCGGGCAGCACATAACGCCCGTTGTCGTCGGTAACGACGATCTTGGCAAACTTCGTGGGCAGATCGGTCGTTTCCGCGATGACCCAAACGCCAGCCTCGGGCCCTGAGCTGCCGGTGACAACGCCGCCTAGATCGTCGGCGTCAATGGCGACGGATTCGCCTCCGCAGCTCGTCAAGAATGCAGCGACGCCAATTGCCAGCATGGCCTGGCGCGTTAAAGAGTTCCCGTTGATCGTCCTCATGTCCCGCTCCTTTCGGCTCACGAACTCGCTGTTGTTGATGATGCTCCGGTCTGGCGCCGATTGTACCGCTGATGCGGCGAGCGTGCAGCCGGCGATGTGCGCCGCTATACCAGACGGCAGACCCAGCCGCCGTTTTCGCGGCTCGTGGCGTCGCAATACCAGATGACGCCGTCTTTCATCGTCAGACCGTGCGGCTCGGGGTCTTGTTCGACGATTTGGATTTTGGCGAGTAGCTTGCCGTCCGCCGGATCCATTTTGTAAATGGCGCGATCTCCGGTCTCGACGCACCAGAGGGCCCCTTTGTCCCAGGCAAGACCGTGCGTCCGCCAACCGGGGGCGGGAATGGTGCGCGCGATCTTGCCGCTCTCCGGCTCCATCAGATAGATCAAACCCGAAGCGGGCGTGGCAACCCAATATTGATTGCCGACCCATTCCAAGCCGTGCGCCCCCGACGGTCGCGTCGGGCGTCCGAATTTGTTCATTCCCGCGCCGTGGGTGTCGTAGGATTTCAACGTCTTGCCGTCGGCCGGATCGACCTTGAGCGTCTTTAAGCCCCAGGTCGAGCCGATCCAAAGCGATCCGTTGCCGACCGTAATACCGCTGCCGTGGATCGACTCGGTTTGAATCTCATGCAGAACAGAGCCGTCCTCGTAACGCACCTTGAACGCCTTGTTGGGATCCACCTGGTCAAGGATCCACAGACCGTCAGAAACAGCCTGCAGCGCGTTGGGTTGCCGGCAAGGCGCCCGGAAAACCTTCTCGACGCGCTTGGGGATAAGCGGCAACCTCGCTTTGTCTTCCTCAGCGGCAATCGCCGTCGCGCGTCCCGTGTAGAGCGGGACCAAACTCGATGCGGCAAGAAACTGACGGCGAGACGTTCGATGAGAAGCGTTCATGGTCTCCTCCTAGCTCACGAGAGTTGGTCAATTGTGACACTGGAGAGCCGTCTTCGCCACTCATTGTTTCACTTGTGACGATGATATTTCGTAGCTATCGGTACATGGCGCCAATTTTAGTCCTGTAACTTGACGCGTAACCTGACTCCCCCTAATAATCTTGCACGTGACGTTCGCGGACCCAATTCGCCTCTCTTATGTAGGGGCGGGCGTCGTCGCACTGGCGGGTTTGGAGTGGCCCTTTCCCGGCTCGATTTTTCTCGCAACGGCGTTTCTAGCGGCCGGGCAATTGTGGGCTTCTCGAGAGAGCGCTTATTGGTTCCGCGCCGGGATGTTTTTACTGATCGGCGCGGGGCTAACCGCCATGCAAGGCGTCGACGGCATCGAGCGGTTGCCGTTCTCAGCCGAAGTGCCGCTAGTCGTTGGGCTTATCGCGTCGGCGCTACTGTTCTTTTTTAGCGCTGAAAAGAAGAAAGCAACAGTGATCGCGCTGGCTAGCGTAGTCGTGGGATTGTTCTTCTCTTCGTTTGACGCCAACGGCGCCTCGGCTTATTGGCGCGTAGCGATTGTGGCGAAGAAGGCCGCCGGAGGATTGGGCGTAATTTCATGGAGCGATACGGCGCGTGAAGTCTTCGGCCCCCGAGCCGGGTTTGCGGACATTGAGGCCGACCGCTGGGCTCCCGTCGTTGACGGCAGGGACGGCCCGTTAGGACCCATTAAGCTCTACCGAACCGGTCTCGGCGACATGTGGGCCCCCGCCGTGAACCGCGAGTCCGTGGCGCTGATCGCGCAGGAGATGACGGCGCTCGACGAATACGAGTATCACGACGAACGTATTGAACCGGGCGACGTTGTCATTGATTGCGGCGGTCATGTCGGCTTTTACACCAAACTCGCATTGAGCCGGGGCGCCAGTCTGGTGATCGCCTTGGAACCCGATCCCGAAAACCATTGGCTATTTAGTAAAAACCTTGAGAAAGAAATCGCCGAAGGGCGCGTCCGTCTGATCAAGGCGGGAGTTTGGGACGAGAAGGGCGAGCTTGAGTTCCATCACAGTACCGACAATCCGGGCGCGCATAGCTTCTTTGAGCACGGCGGTGAGGAAACGCTAATCGAGAACGTGCCAGTATTGCCGCTCGACGACATCGTTGAAGAACTGGGTCTCGAGCGCGTCGACTGGATCAAGATGGACATCGAGGGAGCCGAACAGCGTGCGCTCAAGGGAGCAGCGCGTACGTTGGCGCGATTCAAACCAAATCTAGCGATATGCACTTACCATCGCGTGGACGATCCCGACGCGATTCCGCCCATTGTGCTGGCGGGCAATTCTGATTACGTCGTCTCAGCAAAGCGCATTGCCGCCGGCGACTTTATACGGCCAAAGGTCTTGTTCTTTCATTAGTCGCTCATTCCAGGAAGCGAGAACGGATCGACTCGGGCGTCGAGAATGCGTGCGCCCCAATGCAAATGCGGTCCCGTGACGCGGCCTGTTGCGCCGGCCAGGCCGACGACTTGTCCGCGTAATACGAGATCGCCCGGCTTGACGAGAATTTTCGACAAGTGCAGGTACATGGTGTACACGCCGAGCCCGTGATCGATGAACACCGCATTGCCGTTGAAGAAGAAGTCGTGCGCCAGCACAACCTTGCCCATGTTAGAAGCGAGGATCTCCGTACCTGTGGTCGCTCTCAAATCAGCGCCCGAATGCGGCGCTCGCGGCTGATTGTTGAATACTCGCCGATGTCCGAAATTTCTGCCGCCTGTCACGCCTGGTATCGGCGTGATGAAGGGCTCGCGCCAGTACTTTTCAGGCGTCAGGCGTGCATAGACGGCGGCGGTCTCCGCGGCCTCGCGTTTCACCCGGGCCTGGTCTTCCGGGCTCAACTCCACGTACTTCGGCGCAACGGTCAGCCGCGTGGTTGGGAAACTCTTGTCCTTCACCTCGATCGTCTCTTCGCGATGCTCGATGCGTCCATCTTCAAAGTGAAACGTCACCTTCGCCTCGTGCGCTCCCTCCGGCGCCTCCAGATCGACGCCGATCACCGTAACCCAGCCCCCTCCGTCCGTCACAAGCGGAACCTCGCGGCCATTCCATTCGATGAACGCTCGCTCGAGTCCCGGCATGTTCGGATACCGCACCTGCAGCGCCTCGCC
>CAZYOX010000265.1:0-6377 GCA_964649285.1 uncultured Bryobacterales bacterium
TTGATAGACGCCGGCCTTGGCGATCTCCACGGTTTGGGGCTTGCTCAGATCGCCGCTGGTCGAGACGGAGCCAGGGGCGCCGAGGGGCTGGACGGGGTCGCCGGGATCGAGCATTAGACCGTCGTCGTATTTAGCGGCGGCGACGGTGACGCGAAAGCGTCCGTGGTCAGGCAGTTCGCGCAGAGAAATCTTGAAGTTAGCGTGCGGCCCGTAGGTGCTGTCGATGCCGAACAATTCGCTGGTGGGAATCGCTGGCCGCAGTAACAGCCCTTCCGGCGCGGTGCTGTAGGCCGCTCCCTTGGGATAGCCGTCGCTGCCGCGCAGATCGGCAAAGACCGCGTGATAGATACTGTCGAAGTCTCGCCAGCCGCGCACGGTGTCGTTGCCCTGGTAGCCCTCGATGAAGCGGAACTTCGTCCGCATATGGAATGGATCGAAGGTGAACGGCTTGTTCGGCGCGAGCTCGGTGACCATGTAGTCGGAAGTTTCGAGCAGTTCGCTGCCTGCGCCGAGGATGAGCTTCTCGGTGAGGGGGTTGGGATTGACGTCCTCCCCGAGGTCGACCCGGAAATTTTGGATGGTCGGTTTCGAATCGGGATCGACGATCGAACGGGACAAGGCTTCATCGGCGATCTCGAGGTAGGCCTCCATCAATAACGGCGAGGTTTGCAGCGTCTCGGCGTTGTTGACGAAGCCGTCCTTTGAGACCGCGTCGGGCGGCAAGGCTTCGGTGAGGTTATCGCCCAGCGACAGCAGTTCGGCCAGCGTATTGCGGTATTGCGCGACGGTAAGCCGGCGGACGATTCCGTTCTTGGGCGTGGGCCGGCTACGGGCGATGTGCAAGGCTTCGGTGATCCAGGCGTCCATCATGCCGCGATCGGCGGCGGAGGGCTGGGGCATGGCCGCAGGCGGCATCGTCTGATCGACGATGCGCTTCTGAACGACTTCCCACAAGCGGATCTGGCGATCGCTGAGCGAGGCGTCGAGTTGGTCGAGACTGACGCCGGATGTGGGCAGATCGGCGTTGTGGCAGGTGATGCAATTCTGCGTCAAGAACGGCTTCACTTGCTCATCGAAAGACGCGTGAAGCGCCTGCTCTGCGCTGTCGGCGGCCTGGGCTGACACGCGGCGGGCCGTCCAAGCGAACATCGCCAATGCTGCGACAACCAGAATGCCGGTGGCGTAGAGTCGACGATGCTTCGCGGGAATCATATCGCGCACGCCCGACTTTTCGGGCAAGCAGGCTCTATATTAACGCAGGGTTTTTCGCGAGGTTGCGGCTGTGGAGCGGGCGAGGAACTCCCGAGGAGACGCGCGGGCGCCGTTCGCCTGATTCCGCTAAGAGATAACGCCCGCGGAAGTCTTTGCTTTCAGGACTTTTCAGGAGCATACTCGGGCGAAACCCGGCTGCCGGGTCTAAGAGTCAGGTAGGTATGCTCAGGCGAGGCTAGGCTATGTTTTCGACGAAAGGTATCCTTCCGCTTGCTCTGCTGGCCCTTCAGGCAGCTGGCGCCGCGACTCTGCAGATCAACGCGGTCGGCGACGACGGCCAGAAGGTCTGGGCACGCTATGAGGTGCAAGACGTGAACGGGGCTTACCATCAAGCGGCCGGCGGCATTATTGACGAAACCTCACGCGCTAGCCAGCAGATCGGCGAACGTTACCTGCACGGCTTCATAGCTCCCGGCGCCTTTGAAATGCAGTTGCCTGCCGGCGAGTACAAGATTCTCGCAGACCGTGGGCCGGAGTACGAACCGGTCGAGATGACGGTGACCCTAACGGAAGAAGCTCCTACCGCCCTGACCATCCTGCTCAAGCGCTGGATCCGCATGCTCGATACCGGCTGGTGGTCCGCCGATTTTCACGTCCACCAAGACGTACCGGACGTTCAGGAGTGGCTCGAAGCTCAAGACCTGAACTTAGCTGTCGTGATGGGGTTGTGGGGACGCCGCGATCACTGGTTCGGCCGTCCGCTGCCCGCCAACAACGTGGAGGTCTATTCGCCGGAAAGACGCATGAGCTTGGGAAATGCGGAAGACGTCCGGAGCGGCGGCGTCTCCACGATGCATCTGCTGCGCAAGAAGATCGACATGGAGAATTTGTCGCCGTGGAGTCCGACTGGCGTCGACATTGTCCGCCTGGCGATGGCGCAGCGGTACGTACCGGCGGGTTTCCCTTGGATCGACATGGAGAAGCCCTTTTGGAAGGAGAGCCCGGTGGTCATGGCGCTGGCGACGCCGAACTCCATCGGATTGTTGCACAGCAATTTCCTCAAGTACGGCTTGTTGGACTACGCGGCCTGGGGTCGGCAGCCGGACACGCGCAACTACCCAGGCCGCGACGGCTTTGTGAATTATTCACTCGACCTCGTCTACCGCTACTGGAATCTCGGATTCGACGTTGCTCCTACGGCCGGTTCGGCGAGCGGGGAGGCGGCGAATCCGGTCGGCTACAACCGTGTGTACGTGCATATGGACGAGCCGTTCACCATGGAAGGCTTCTACCGCAACTTGCGCCAGGGACGCAGCTTCGTGACCAATGGCCCGATGCTGTTCTTCGACGCCTATGAGATTAACGGCAACCAGATTATGGTCAACGTGGATGTGCAGTCTCGCGCTCCACTGGACCGCGTTGAGATCCTTGCCGACGGCAAAGTCGTACAAGCATTTCCAGCGCCCGACGGCCGCACATCTTTCCAAACGGATGTTGTGATTCGCAGCGGCATCCACCGTTGGGTCGCGGTACGAGCCTTCGAAAAGTCAGACGAGACGGTCGTGATGGCGCACTCGCGGCCCATCTTCTTTAACGGAGCGTGGCGACGCACGGCGGACGCTGACTACTTTATCGCGTGGATCGACGATCTGATCGCGGAAACCGAGGAAGCAGAAGGACGCTTCGCCAACGAGGAAGAGAAGCAGGCCGCCCTAGCGACCTACCGAGAGGCTCGCGCGGTCTACGAACGCCTGCGCTAGCCCGCAGCAAGACCCGCCTCATTGAGCGGGCCTTTGTAGTTCTAGGGGACAGGGGTAAAAGGAAAGCGCCCCGTGAGGGGCGCTCTCAGAGGGCGCTGATCGAAATCAGCGGAGCCTTTCGCGACAAAAGTCCTTACTATAATCAGGTCCGGCAATCGCCGCTCAGATACACTTCTCAAAATTTTAGTCGCTCAAGCGAAAAAGTCAAGTATTATTGCCGGGTTATGAGCAATTCTACTGGGCCTTATACGTTGGGAATTGATTTGGGAACGAATTCCGTCGGGTGGGCGCTGACCACACCAGGCGGTCTTGTCGCGATGGGTTCGCGAGTCTTCGCCGAAGCGGTGAACGGAGACATCAGCAAGGGCAAGGAAGAGTCGAAGGGAGTGGACCGGCGCAATGCGCGGCAAGCTCGGCGTCAGACGGACCGCCGGGCCCGGCGGCTGTCGAAGGCGTACAACTTGCTGCAAGGGGCCGGATTGCTTCCGCCGCCACAGCCGACGCGGCATGAAGCGCTGGCGAAGCTCGATCTGGAGCTGGGCGCTAAGTACAAGGCCGACACCGAAGGAGCGGCGCATACGCTGCTCTACCGGCTGCGGACATTGGGGCTTGACGAGAGGCTGGAGCCGTACGAATTGGGGCGGGCGCTCTATCACTTGGCGCAGCGCAGAGGCTTTTTGTCGAACCGTAAGACGTCGCCAAAGGGAGTTGAGGAGAAAGAGGAAGAGGGCAAAGTTAAGGAAGGCATTGCCGAATTGCGTAAACAAATCGAAGCATCCGGCGCGCGGACGCTTGGCGAATACTTCTCGTGCATCGATCCAACTGAACAGAGGATACGGGCCCGGTGGACGCACCGCGACATGTTCCAGGCGGAGTTCGACGCAATCTGCAAGAAGCAGCGCGCCTATTACGCGAATGTTTTCACGCCGGAGTTCACGCAGCGGCTGCGCGAAGCGCTGTTCGATCAACGGCCGCTGAAGCCGGTCAAACCGGGAGACTGCGATTTGGAGAAGGGCGAAAGCCGGGCACCGGTTGCGCATCCGCTAGCGCAGCGCATCCGGCTGGTGCAGGTCGTCAACAATCTTGAGGTCGTCCCGCCCCAAGGGATGGGGTTGCCGCGGCCGTTGTGGGAAGAAGAGCGCGACGTTTTGTTGCACGCGCTGGCGAAGGAAGGCGATAAGACGATGCCGAAAGCGCGCCAGCTTCTCAAGTTAGGGAGAGGATGGACGTTCAACTTGGAGGCGGGCGGGGAAAATCGGCTTGTCGGCGACCGCACCGGGACGAAGATTCGGGGAGCGATCGGCGATCGTTGGGATGCGTTAAGCCTAGCGGAACAGGCGCAACTAACCGAGGATCTGCGGGCTGCGGATGACGAAGACGATGTGGCCCGGCGTTTGACGGGCCGATTCACTGCGGAGGAGATCGCCAAGCTGCAGCATGTGACCGTTGAACAAGGCTATGCCGCGCTTTCTCTGACCGCTATTTGCAAGCTGCTGCCCCTGATTGAGGAAGGCGTCAGATATGGAGAAGCCAGAGAGCGCATCTACGGCGCCAATCTGCTGAGCGGTCCAGCCGTTGACAAGCTGCCGCCGGCTCGGAAAGTGTTCCCGACTCTGCGCAACCCCAGCGTCGAGCGGTCCCTAAGCGAGCTGCGCAAGGTGGCCAACGCGGTTGCTCGGAAGTGGGGCAAGCCGGACCGCATTCATGTCGAGGTCGCACGCGACCTGAAGAACTCCAAGGGCAAGAGGAAGGAGATTTCGACGCGACAGCAGGCTAACCGCAAGGCGCGTGAACAAGCGGCGGCAGCGATCCTCAAGCAGTTCCCGCACTACAGACTGCGGCGGGACGACATCGAAAAATACCTCCTGTGGGAAGAATGCGAGGGAGTCTGCGCATACACGGGCCGCAGCATTTCTTTGTTGGACTTGTTCGGCAATGACGCCCAATTCGAGGTTGAGCACATCATTCCGAGAAGCCGTTCGCTGGACAACTCGTTCAACAACAAGACGCTGTGCGCGCTAGAAGCGAACCGGGGCAAGACGAACCGCACCCCATTCGAGACATTCGGGCAGGACCCAAAGAAATGGGAGGAAATCTTGCAGCGCGTGCGGCGGTTCAAGGGAGCTTCGGCGAGGCAAAAGCTGCGCCGCTTCGAAATGATGCAGTTGGAAGACGGAGAGTTCATCAGCAGACAGTTGAACGATACCCGTTACGCCTCGAAACTCGCAGCGGACTACCTGGGGCTCTTCTACGGCGGGCGGAACGCTGAAGGCAGGCAGCGCATCCAGGCGAGCACGGGCGGAGTGACAGCCAAGCTGCGCGCCGACTGGGGGCTGAACGCGATCTTGGGCGACGGCCCGACAGAGAACGGCGGCTACGTGGAGAAGAGCCGCGAGGATCACCGCCATCATGCCATTGACGCGCTGGTGATTGCGTTGACCACCAATCCGACCGTCAAGCGACTGGCCGAATCGTCGGCCTACGGTGACCGCGACCGCCGGCGGGAACCATTCGCGGCGCCGTGGCCCGACTTCTTCGACAAGGTCAAGACCGCCGTGGGCGGCATTGCGGTGTCGCACCGGGCGGATCGCAAGGTAAGCGGGCAGATTCATAAGGACACGCTCTACAGCAAGCCCTACTTCCGCATGGAAAAGGGCAAGAAGGTCGAAGTACGGCGGGTGCGCAAGAAGCTCGAGGCGCTGTCGGGCGAGAAAGAGGCGGAGACGATTGCCGACAAGGCCGTGCGCGAGGCCGTGCTAGCCAAGTTGAAAGCACTGGGCGGCGACGCCAAGAAGTTTGCCGATCCGAAGAACCTGCCGTCCTTGCTGGGGAGGAACGGCAAGAGCACGCCGATCCGCTCGGCCCGGATCGAGCGGGTGCAGTCCGTTCAGACGATCGGCAAGGGGCCGAGTGAGAGGCACGTGGAACTGGGGTCAAACCATCACCTGGAAGTCTTCGCGGTGCTGGATAAGGACGGCAACGAGAAGAAGTGGGACGGAAGGCTTGTCTCGACCTACGAGGCGATGCGCCGATTGAGACCGGAGTCTAGCGTGCCGTTGGTGCAGCGCGAGCACGGACCGGCAACAAGATTCAAGTTCTCGCTGGCGCCGGGGGAGATGATCGAGCTAACCGAGAGCGGCGGCAAGCGAGAAATCTTTGTCGTCCGGACGATCAGCCAGCAAGCAGAACGTGACGGCAGGCAGCCGGCTCCCAACATCGAAGTAGTGAGGGCGACGGATTCTCGTCTTAAGAAAGACATCAAGAAGGCCAGAGGTTGGTTTATGAAGGCCGTTAACGCCTTGCTGACTTCCAAAGCTCGCAAGGTGGTCATCAGCCCCATCGGGGAGGTGATCGAAGCTCATGACTGACCGCGTTCTCGATCTCTCGGAGGCGGCGGTACAGCTA
>CAZYOX010000266.1:0-6350 GCA_964649285.1 uncultured Bryobacterales bacterium
GGTGATCGCTCCGCCGGCGTCAATGCAGTACGTGAGGATCTCCGCGCCTGCCTTCTTCGTTCGCTCAAGCTCTTCAGGGATGTGCTTGTTAAACAAGATGATCGGATGCATGTTGCCGTCGCCGGCGTGGAAGATGTTCGAGATCTTCAGGCCGTACTTGTCCGAAACGCTATAGATGAACTTGAGAGTGTCGGCGATGCGCGTTCGTGGTACTACGCCGTCTTGCACGTAGTACGTCGGGCTGACGCGTCCCACGGCGCCGAACGCGTTCTTGCGGCCCTTCCACAAGGCGGCACGTTCCGCTTCCGATTTCGCAACGCGAACCTCGCGCGCCCCGTTCTCTTCACATACGGCGACGACTTGCGCCAACTGCTCCTCGACCGCCTCCGTGAGCCCTTCGAGTTCAATCAGCAGCACAGCGCCGGCGTCTAAAGGATATCCGGCATGGCTGGCTTCTTCCACCATGCGCAACATCACACCGTCGAGCATCTCGACGGCTGCGGGAATGATCGCTTTCGAGGTGAGACCGGCGACTGTGTCGGCGGCTTCCTGCGGCGTCTCATAGATCGCCAGCAGCGTCTTCACCTGTTCCGGCGCCCGCATCAGGCGAACGATCACCTTGGTGACCAAGACCATGGTTCCTTCCGAACCCGTTAGCAAGCCGCGCAGGTCATAGCCTGGCAGATCGCTCTCCTTGCCGCCGATCTCAATCACCGACCCGTCAGGCAGCACTGCCTCGATGCCCAGCACATGGTTCGTCGTTACGCCGTAAGCCAGCGTGTGCGGGCCGCCAGCGTTCTCGGAGACGTTGCCGCCGATAGTACAGGCCTTCTGGCTCGAGGGGTCTGGGGCGTAGTAATAACCTCCACCCTGCACCGCCATGGTGATGTCGAGATTGACCACGCCCGGCTGCACGGTGGCGCATTCGTTCTCGTAGTCGATCTCGAGAATCTTGTTCATCCGGGCAAAGGCGATCATCAGCCCGCCTTCAATCGGAATCACTCCTCCCGAAAGACCGGTGCCGGCTCCGCGACCCACCAGCGGCAGACCATGTTCGGCGGCAATCTTCACCAGCCGCACAACCTCTTCGGTGGAACGCGGAAAGACGACGCAGTCGGGCGCGTGGGTATCGACCGAGCCGTCGTACTCGTACAACGTCAGATCCTGCGGACGATCCAGCAGGCCGGTTGGGCCCACAATGGACCGCAGTTGTTCTTTTACATCGGAGCTAATCATCGGTCGTCGTCATCATCGTCATCGTCGTCGTATTCGTCGTCGTATTCGTCGGATTCCTCATCGCCCCAATCTTCGGGGCCCTCGTCGTCCTCGTCTTCATCCCAACCTGTCTCAAGCGCTTCCTCAATCAACTCTCGCGCTTCATCCGCTTCGTCGGCCAGGACGCGTACTTCGACGCCGCCTGTCGGCAACTCCTGCACGTTCTCTCGCACGATAACGGATTGTAGACCGGCGGATTCCAGCAAACTATGGATCGTATCCGCCTCAGACTCCGCATCATGCGCGTTCGACGAAAATACCGTGACAAATTCACCCTTTGGATGTTCTCTTGCCATCTCCGCTCCTTCTCCCAACTGCGCCTGCTCGATTAAGCCCAGAGCCTCTTCTCGCTGCGACTCCACAACCAATAGAGATATCCCATCGCGATGCTGAAAGGTTGGCGGAGTCCAGCGGATCACGCTCTCAATTCCGGCCGACGCCAGCAAAGATTTCAACACCTCTGCCTCGGGATTAGCTTCCAAACCTTTGCCGAAAAACACGGCCGTCAGTTGGTCATCTCGCACTGGCTGTCACGAGTATAGCCAGCCCAGCCGCCCCCCGGCTCAATCCTCCTTCGCCTCGGATCTAGTCGCATGGCCATCGGGCGGAGACCAATGCTGCCTTACCCACTCCATCCCTGCCTCCTTCGTGTCGAAGACGCCTTCCAGCTGGGCCGTCTCGGCCGCTTCCAGAATGTTAGAAAACGAAGGCCCAGGGCGAAAGCCGCCCTCAATCAATGACTTGCCGGTGACCAAGGGCGCCGGCCGTAGCCCCTCCTCGCCGAACGCCGTCAAAGCCTGGCGGGCGAATTCGTAGTTGTCAAGGTTGCCGTGACTGGCGGTGCAGTCCAGCCGATGCAGTTCCAGATGCTCGGCGAAATCCGGTTGCCGCAAGAACATCTTCAACTTGCCAGGGCGCATCTGTTGCAAATGCATGAAGCGCATGTGGTTCCCGATCAGCGCCACGATCTGCTCCCTATCCGCGTTCGAGAACCGCAGTCGCCGGCAGATCTCTTCCCCGATCTTGACGCCTTCCTCAACGTGCCCGTAGAAACGGATGCGATCCGGCCCGCGTTCGAAGGTCGCCGGTTTGCCGATGTCATGCAATAACGCGCCCATGGCCAAAGTCACGGTTGTGTCCGCTGGCAGATTCTCCAGCAGCAGCAGCGTGTGGGTCCAGACGTCGCCCTCAGGATGATGCTCGGGCGATTGCTCGACGCCCTTCAGCGTTACAACCTCCGGCAGAATTTCCGCCAGCAACCCAGTCTCATCGAGCAACTCCAGCCCGCGTCGCGCGCCGCCTTCGGTGAGAATGCGGGTTAGCTCATCGCGTACCCGCTCTACGGCAATCCGCCCAATCGCCGGGGCCGACCTCCGGATCGCCGCTAGCGTTTCGGCTTCAATCTCAAACCGCAACCGCGCGGCGAAACGCACCGCCCGCAGCATCCGCAAATGATCTTCTGCAAAGCGCGCGAGGGGATCGCCGATCGCCCGGACCAGCTTACGGGCAATGTCCTTCTGCCCCTCGACGAGGTCGAGCACCCTATCGCAAACCGGGTCGTACAGCAGGCCGTTGATGGTGAAATCCCTGCGGAGGACGTCCTCCTCGGCTGACGCAGTGAACGCTACTCGCTCCGGTCGCCGGCCATCCTGGTAATCGAAGTCCTTACGGAAAGTAGCGACTTCGACGGTTGCGTCTCCGCCATGAACCAGCACGACGCCGAAGGCCGCGCCGACCTCTTCGGATCTCTCGAACAAAGACCGCACCTTCTCTGATGGAGCCGACGTCGCCACATCCCAGTCCTGGATGTCGCGCCCAAGCAGTCGATCCCGCACGCAGCCGCCGACGAAGTACGCGGCCTCGCCCGCGGACTGCAGCGTCTCGACGATGCGCCGCGCCAGCCTTTCCTCAGCCTTCATCCTTCGTCTTACCCGGCAGCCCCGCCGGATTCTCGTGAACGCGCTCGCGGCGCCCGTGCTTCATCGCCCCCGCCAGCCCGACCGCCGATTCGCCAAAGCGGTCGCGCAGCTTGTCAGCAGCAGCCAATAGCCCGCCCCACTTCTTGCGGATGTCTTCATCCAGCAATCCGAGTTGTCCCGCCGGGTCCGTCAACGAGCCCGCCTGGACGCCTAACAGCCGCACTTTACGGCCCGACCAATTCTCGCGGAAAAGTTTGCGGACCGTTTCTAGGATCACGTTGTCCAACTGCGTCGCCTCATCTAGCGTCTTGGCGCGTGTCAGCGTGGTGAAGTCGGAATAACGCAGCTTGATCTGGATCGTGCGCGACCACAGGCCATGCTCGCGCAAGCGTCGCGCGACCAACTGCACCAGCTTCGCAAGCGTTGCGTCGATCAACGCCGTATCGGTCGTGTCATCGCCGAATGTCGTCTCATGGCTGATGGACTTGGGCAACTCGCGCGAGCCCACTTCCTGGTCGAACCAGCCGCCGCCGTCCTCGCCGCGCGCCTTTGCCGCAAGAGCGGAACCCCACTTGCCGAAACGCCCCAGCGTCTTATCGTTGAGCCCATGCAACTGCCCGATGCGCCGGATGCCCATCTGGGCTAGCTGACCCTGCATCACTTTGCCCACGCCAGGGATGCGGCTGACGTCAAGCGGCGCCAAAAAGGCCACCTCGGCGCCAGGCTCGACGCACAGTATGCCGTTCGGCTTCGCCAAGTCCGAACACATCTTGGCCATCAGCCGCGACGTGCCGATGCCGATTGAGCAGGGCAACCCCGTCGCCGCCGCGACCGCTTCGTGCAACCGATGCGCCGCCGCCAGCGGGCGGCCCAGCAGCCGCTCGGTGCCGGTCATGTCCAGAAAGGCTTCGTCGATTGAGACTTGCTCGACTTTCGGCGAGAACCGCCGCATCACGTCGTGCACCTTTTGGGAGTACTCGCGATATAGATGCGGGCTGCCCTCAACGAAAATCGCCTGCGGACAGAGCTGATACGCGGTCCGCAACGGCAGCGCCGAATGCACGCCGAACTTGCGCGCCGCATACGACGCCGCCGACACCACGCCGCGTTCCGGCCCCTTGCCGCCCACGACGACCGGCTTGCCCTTCAACGAGGGATCGCGCAGCTCTTCGACCGAGACGAAGAAGGCGTCCATGTCCACATGGAATATCGTCCGCACCCGAGGTTATTGTCGCGCCTGCGGATGTCGAACGTTGGAAGTTCGCGGCCGGCTTACGAAACCATTACCTTCCGCGGGAACTGCGCATTGTGTTCCAAGAACGTCTGCTTGTGCGCCAGGTCCGCCTCAACGGGCTGCACCACGCCGTCGACATCCGTCGCCCGCGAAACGATCGTGTGCTCGCCAGGCGTCGCCCCCTCCCATCGGAAACTAAACAGCTTCCAAGAGAACTCCGTGTTCGAAGGGTCCATCTCCGCCTTCTGCCACGGGCCATCGTCAATCTTTACCTCGACCGAGCTGAGCGGCGTGCCGTCGTTCAAAACAAAACCCAGGATCTTGTGCGCCGAACCTTCGGTGGAGACGCGCGCCACCACCGACTTCAGCTTCATCCGCGTGACTTCCGTCTCCACCGACTGGACCTTTTCGCCGTCCTTCTCGCCTGTCATCGTGCGATACCAGCGCGCCTGGAAGTTGCCCACATAGCGGTCTTGCTGCAGTTGGATCTCGGCCAGCCACTTCACGTTGGCCACGCCGTACCAGCCTGGCATCACGAGCCGCAGCGGGAAGCCTTGCTCTTTCGTCAGCGGCTCGCCGTTCAACGCGTAAGCCAGCAGCGGCGAGGGTCTCATCGCATTCTCTAGCGACATGCTCCGGCCGAACTGCTGCTCCACTGCAAACGTCTGTTGCCGGAAAGTCACGTTCTCTTCCTTGCGGTCCGCTCCGAAGAAAATCACTTCGCGCGCCTTGGGCTTTACGCCGACGCTCTTGAGCAGGTCGCTCAGCCGCACGCCCGTCCAGCGCCCATTCGACGCCAATCCCTGGAAGATTCTCGCGCTGTTCCCCGAACACTCGTAGCCTGCGACCAGCTCGGTTGGCGGCATGGCCTTCAGCTCGGCCATGGAGAATTCCGTCTCCTTGTCCACAAGCCCCGTCAGCTTCAACCGGTGCGCCGACTCAGCAATCTCCGGACGCCCGTAGTGTTGAATCGCAAAGAACTTGTCGCGCGGCGTGATCGGCCCGTCGATGGTGCGAATGTCCAGCGAGCGGGTGCGGGTTGTTGTGTCGCCGGGGCTGTAGGTATCGGGAACGTCGGTGAAAGCGATTTCTCGCTCGCCTTGCGCCAGCGCGGGAATGGCCCAATCCGGAACGGTCAGAGCCAATAGGCTGGTAGCAGCCAATCCTCTCCTGAGCGTCTCTCTGCGGCTGATTTCGTTCGGCATGGCAAGCCTCCTAGCGGGGATGCCCTATTCTAACCGCCTTTGCTCACATGAGCATTGCCTTTTACGAAGAAGCGCAGCGGCCAATCCACGCACTTATTGGCTTTGTTGATGCCGATGCGCGGACTGACGCCGATCTCGACGGCTTCCGCCGCCATCGGTTCCCGAACCGTCAGCTTGCCGCTGGTCAAGTCCGTGCCGTAGTGCGCCAGCGTAATGCCCATAGCCCGCGTCAGCTTGCCAGGGCCTGAGGCGATGTCGTGGGGTCGCCGGGCCAGTGGCCTGCGCGCCTTCATCGCCTCAATCCCCGTCACTGGCTCCAGCGCCCGGATCAATACGCAGCCCGCCTCACCGTCCGGCTCCGTCACCAGATTCAAGCAGTGATACATGCCATAGATCAGGTAAACGTAGGCATGCCCCGGCGGCCCAAACATCACCTTTGTCCGCGGCGTGACGCCAGCGAATGCATGCGCGGCCTCGTCAGCCAGGCCTAGGTAGGCCTCAACCTCAACGATGCGTCCAGCCAATTCTTGGCCATCGACCTGGTGGACGATCACCTTGCCCAACAAGTCCCGGGCGACCTCAGCCGTAGGCCGAGCGTAGAAGCTGCGCGGCAGCATCACTATTTTCCCCGCCGCTTCAGCCACTCTTCCAGTCTCTCCGCAATACGCTTCTCCACGCCATGGTCCGTCGGATAGTAATAGCGCTGCCCTTTCAACC
>CAZYOX010000267.1:0-6343 GCA_964649285.1 uncultured Bryobacterales bacterium
TCCGCGGCAGAGTCGATTTTGAGACGTCCGACGTCTTTAGTGCCGTGAATGACCTGCCGTTGCAGGTTGGTGACGTCGACGACGTCGAAGTCGACAACGCCCATGCGGCCGATGCCCGCGGCGGCCAGGTAAAGGCCCAACGGCGCCCCGAGTCCGCCAGCGCCGATCATCAGCACCTTGCCGTTCTTCAAACGGCGCTGCCCTTCCATGCCGACTTCGGGCAGGATTAGGTGACGGCTATAGCGCAGAATCTCTTCGTTGTTGAGTTCCGGCAACGCCGAGACCGGCGTTTGCGTGGCGGTGGCCATGTCACTTACCTCCGGCGATCGAAGGCACGATCGAAACGGTATCTCCGTCCTTAACGGCGGTGTCGTTGCGGTCGAGATAGCGAATGTCATCGTCATTGACGTAGACATTGACGAAACTGCGCAGCTTGCCTTCGTCGTTGAAGATTTGCTTCTTCAGATCGGGATGCGCTTCCGTCAGCTTCGACAAGAGCTCGCCGGCGGTCGTCGCGCTGATTTCTACCGAGTCGGCTCCGCCTGCGTACTGCCGCAACGGCGTGGGGATGAGGATTTTCGCCATGATTAGTCTCCGTGTTCCAATTCTTCCTTGTCCGCTTTGGTCTGGTCCGCATCGGGAAGCCAGGAGTTCGCGTGATCAAACTTGCCCTGCTTAATGGACAGGACCACGAACGAATACCAGGGACAAGAGTTCTTCAAATCCGTTTCTGAAAAATAGGCATCGCAATCCGGATGCGAGTGATAAATGCCGATCAGTTCCTTACCTTGCTCGCGCGCGGCGCGATCGGCCTTCATCAGGTGATCAGGGCTGAGTTGGTAGTATGCACGCTGCGAGCCTTCGGCAGAGTTCTCCAACTTTAATGCCGACTCCACGATCTTATTGCCGTTGGCGATCGTGCCGATCATCGCGCCGACGCATTCGTTCGGATATGTGGCCTCGGCGTGGGCCTTCATCTCGGTGAAGGGTTGTGGTTCGATACGCAGCATTACTCGGTCCAGAATTTATCGCTTAGATACTTGTCGGCGCTGTCGCAAAAAACCGTGACGAAGACGCCGCTGCCCGCCGCGCGAGCAACACGCAACGCCGCAACCACGTTGGCTCCGGCGGAGATGCCGACCAATAAGCCCTCTTCCTTCGCCAGGCGCTTCACCATCGCGTGCGCATCTTCGGTATCGACGGCGATGTTCTCGTCCGCTAATCCCGCATCGTAGATCGCAGGCACGATGGCCGTCTCCATGTGCTTCAACCCTTCGAGGCCATGGAAGCCGGTGGAGGGCTGCATCGACGTCAGTTTCACGTACGGCGCCTTCTCGCGGAAGTAGCGCCCCACGCCGGTAAACGTGCCCGTAGTGCCCAAGCCAGTGACGAAGTGCGTGATGCGCCCTTCGGTCTGCTCCCAGATCTCCGGCCCGGTCGTGCGATAGTGCGCCAACCAGTTCGCCGGGTTGCTGTATTGGTCCGGGTAGAAATACTTCCCCGGATTGGCCTCGTACTCGGCCTGGCAAGCGCGGATGGCGCCATCGGTGCTTTCGCCGGCGGGCGTCAAGACTAGCTCGGCGCCATAGGCCGTCAGGATCTTCTTCCGCTCGGGCGAAGCGTTCGCCGGCAAGAAGAGTTTGACCGGATAACCCTTGGCGGCGGCGATCATCGAGTAAGCGATGCCGGTATTACCGCTAGTGGCGTCAATGATCGTCTTGCCGGGCGTGAGTTTGCCGGTGCGCTCGCCGTCTAGAATCATGCTCAGCGCAGGACGATCTTTGACAGAGCCTCCGGGGTTGAAATATTCGGCCTTGGCGTAGATCTCGACGTCAGGCAAGTCCGCTGCCACTTTGTTTAGGCGGATAAGCGGCGTATTCCCGATCTGGTCGAGGATAAAGTGTGACTTTTGTTGCACTTGTGCGACAGCAGACATAGGCTCGCCCACTCCCGATCCCCGGCTCGCGAGCGTTCGACGGAGAAGACTCCCAGTGTAGCAAGGGAGAATCGCCCCGTTCCCGCTAGAGATAGAGGGGTTTGTACGCTTGTTGGATGCTGACATAGGCCGAAGGTTGCAGGATTTGGAGGCGTCCCGGCTAACTCAGGAGTTCTGCAACATCTCTTGGAGTCTTAGAGCATCCTGCGGAGCATAGCCGGCCTGGTCGTTGTCGAAATAGCAGTAGACGTCGTGGCCCTTCGCCAGCCATTTTTCGAATCGGCGCGCCCACCCGGCCAGCGTACGGCCGTCATATTGACCTTGATACGGCCCGCCGGGCCCGTGCAATCGAACGTAATGGAAGTCCGCCGTTGTCACAGACGGCGAACGTTTGCCGCTAAGTTCAAATTCGCAGAACGTCGCATTGTGCCGAGACAGGACGTCGTAGACCTCGCGCGTCCACCAGGTCTCCTCACGGAACTCGAAAGCGCACCGCCCCGCAACTGGCGACGCTTCAAGAAAATCGGTCAGCCTTTGCAGATCCACGCGCCAATGGGGAGGCAATTGGAAGAGCGTCGGACCTCGCTTGCGTCCCAGGGGCCGTAGCGCATCGAAGAAGCGCGGAACGCTGGCAGCGGGGTCTTTGAGCTTCTTCATGTGCGTGATATAACGGCTGGCCTTGCAGGCAAAGACAAATCCAGACGGGGCCTGCCGCCGCCATTCGTCCACGGCATGATCTGTGGGCAATTGATAGAACGTGTTGTTAATCTCAGCCGTCTGGAAATGCTGAGCGTAGAAGTCGAGCCAAGCTTTGCGGTCAAGACCGGTTGGGTAGAACGGCCCGACCCAGTGGTCATAATGCCAGCCGGACGTTCCAATAAGGCTGGAGCCTACAGCCATGGCCTTTCCCGGTCGACGGTTCGGCAGTCGAAATCGTTGCTAGCCGCTTCCGCGTCTCGAGATGCCGTCGCAGTGCGGCAATATGTCGCAACCGGCGAGCGAAGGGTCGCCCTGTGCGTTATGATCTTGCTGCGTCTGTTTGCCGATCCCAGAAATTTGGCGAACATGGCGACGAAGGAATGAATTATATAAGCGACCGGTGAAACACGGAGGTCACGATGGTTTTGAAACGGATCTACATGAGCGTGCTGGCATTGGGCGTCTGCGGTGGGATGTATGCGGCAACGACAGACGCGGAATACGTCACGGCGATGAGGGCCGGCGCCTCGGCAAACGGGGAGATGCGCAAATTGATTGAGAGCGATTTGAACGGCGCCGCCGCTGCGGCCGAGAAGGTAAAGGCAGCATTCGGGGAACTCGAAGCGTACTGGAAGACGAAGGGCGCCAACGACGCCGTGGGGTTTGCCCACAACGTTGTGATGGATGCTGAGAAAGTTCGCGCAGCCGCGGCAGCAGGCAACAAGGATGGTGCTTTAGCCGCCGCGGATAGCCTTCGCACTAATTGCGGCAGTTGTCATCAGGCTCACCGGGTCAAGGCCGCTGACGGCAGCTGGCAGATCAAATAGCCTTTCAGCGACAGTATCTCCAGGCCTTCCGACTGGAAATCGGAAGGCCTGGCCAATCCCCAAGATTCGGTCTAAAACTCCAGCGTTTCCACCAAGTCATTGAGTTGCCGCGTCAGCGTATCCGCCTGCTGCCGCAACTGCACCTGCTGGTCGCGCAGCGTCACTAGGCGAATGCCCAATTCGGCTAACTGCTCGGAGTATTCGCCGACCTTCTGTTCCTGACCCGAAACGTTCCGCAGTGTGTTGATGTTGTTGCGCAGCCGGTTTTCGTCTTGGCTGAACTCGTTAACGCGCTCGTCGGTGCGTTGCTGTTCCAGCTGATTGTCAGAGATCTGACGCTTTAGCTCGGCGATGCGTTCCAGTTGCGCGCGGCCTGCTTCGTCGAGGTCCTTGTTGCGTACCCATACCATGATCTCGTCATAGGTCAGGTTGGTGACGCCGATGGCTTCGTCATAGACCATCTCCTCGACAATGGCGAACTTCGAGGTGGAGTCGGCAGCCGCAGCCACTTCAAAACGATATTTGTCGGCCGTCGTCTCCTTGGCGGTCATTCCCACCAGCTTGTAGCCGGGGCGAACCGGATGCTCGATGATGATCGTCTTCGCCTCGGGGTCGATGTTGCGGATCGTGAACGTCTTCGTCTCCAGCTGGGCGTTCTTGACCGTCAGCACGCCGCGGCTGAAGTGGATCTCTCTCTGATACTTCGACTCCGAGTCGAAGGCTGTGGTGATGCGCGTTCCCAAATCGACGGCATAGCTGATGAGCCGCTTGTCGCCTTGCTTGATCGTCTCGACCAACGCTTCGCCCGCATAGGCGCCTGCGTCGTAAACGGTAATGGCGCCGCCGTCGAGCGTCGCGCCGGAGTTGTTGGTAATCTCGGCCGCCGTTAGCGGATGCTGCGAACCATTGGCCTCGTCGTAGATGAATAGCCGGCGGGCCTCCACTTGCTCGCGGAAAAACGGCAGCATCGCCGACTCGCTCTTGCGAATGGTCACCGGTTTGTCGATGGCATACTCGAACAAGTCGCCGAGATCAGCCTTGACGGCCTGGGCGGCTACCGTTGAGGCCATTTCGCGCCGACGCATTTCATCCGCTGCGACACTCATGTCGCGCTCGGCTACGCTCTGGCGGTAGGCGAGCGGAGCTGGCGCCGCCGGCGCAGGGGGCGCCGCCGCCTTGGATTCGGCTCGGGCGCCTCCAAAGCCGCCGAACGGGCCGTTCCCTACTTGGGCCGCTTCCTCGGCTATGCCGTCAATGGCCCCGCCGTGCACGATGGGCGTCCAGGCCCGGTCTTGGGCCAACTGGATTACCGGACGCTGCAAGTAGCGCGGTGCGTACAAGCTGCTGATGAACGAAACCGGCAGCCCGGAAACCAAAGACAATCGCACGTTCTCCCAGTCTTCGCCGGAAGTGTTGTCGACAATCGCCCAGCCTTCGAGCAGGGGTTGTGCCGTGCTCCCAAACACCAGACGGTAGCTGCTCTTCCAGATCGGCGTCGGCGTGATGTAGCTGGCGATAACGCTGCTGGCTCCGCCCTGGGATTCGATCGTCAAACTGCGGCGGTCGGTGTTGCGCGAGCGCGACAGGATAGCCAAATACTCGTTGAACTGCGCCTGAATTTGGGGATCGACGAAGGAGATCTGCGTTGCCGCCCCCGGGTCCACCGTGCGAATTCCGGTACTCGTCAACAGCACCAACCGTTGCGTCTCGATGCTGTTGTTCTCGCCGCCGACGATGCTCCGCGCGCTGATGATGGTCCCGCGAATGGGCCCGGAGCTCATCGCCAGTTCGACCTCGGCGCCCTTGAACTGGTCCAGCAAGTCGGGCAACGAGACATGCTCGCCGATACGGAAGGGGAAGACTTCGAGCCGTTTGGCCAGCGGGTCTGACGAGTCGTAGCGAACCGATGATACGCCTTCGCCGCCGCGCTGCTCGATGGTCAGCGACTTCAAAACGTCGTCCATCTCCGAGGCCTGGAACTGCAGTACGGCTGGGTCATTGGCCGACACCTGCCCTGCGCGCTCAAAGAAACCGACGCCGTGTTTGTAGAGCACCACCCGCGTCACATCAAGTTCGGCGGCGGACATCGCGGATGCCGCCAGGAAAATCGTGATGAGAACTCGCATTGTCATTCGCTCCTTTCGTCTTTCCCCAGACTCCTGACTCTATAGACGCGCGAACGGCCTTTAACGTGCACTTTTACTGCGTTTCGCACCTACTTGCGGAAGCTGGACGACAGTATTTTCTTCCGCAGCCGGATCGACTCCGGCGTTATCTCCACAAACTCGTCTTCGTTGATGAACTCGATGGCCTGCTCCAGATTGAGGATGCGCGGCGGAACCAGGCGGATGCCTTCTTCGGAGTTTGAGGCGCGCATGTTCGTTAGCTTCTTCTCTCGCACGATGTTGACGTTCAGATCGTTCGGCCGGGCGTTCTCGCCGATGATCATACCCTCGTAAACCGGGGTTGCAGGGCGCACAAAGATCTCGCCGCGCTCCTGTAGGTTGAAAATCGCAAACCCAGTGGTCTTGCCGTCCCGGTCAGAGACCAGCGCCCCGGTCGGCCGCTCGGGAATGTCTCCTTGCCAGGTGATATAGCCGGCGAAAAGCGAGTTGAGGATCGCCGTGCCTTTGGTGTCCGTCAGCAGTTGGCTGCGCAATCCGATCAGCCCGCGCGAGGGAATCTCGAACTCCAGCCGGACCCGCCCGGAGCCATGGTTGATCATCTTGGACATCTTCGCTTTGCGCGAACCAAGCTGTTCGATGACGACGCCCATAAAGGTTTCCGGGCAGTCGACCGTGAGGTGTTCCAAGGGCTCATGCAGCGCTCCGTCGATCTCTTTGGTGAGGATCTCAGGCTTGCCGACCATGAGCTCGAAGCC
>CAZYOX010000268.1:0-6320 GCA_964649285.1 uncultured Bryobacterales bacterium
GTCGTATTGACTCCCGGCGGCGGCGGCGGCACGACTTGGCACAGAAAATGTTCGCGAATGAACACGCCTCGTCCAGTCGGCGACGTATCGGAAGGGGTGCTGGTCAAGGTCAGGATCGTTCCGTGACCTAAAACCCCGGCGCGCCCCGAGTCCTCCGGATAAGGGACCTTCGCATACTCTTCGTCCGGCTGCGGCATCTCGTAGAGCGCTGCCAAAGCGCTGCTTGGGAAGGTGTAGTCCGCCGAGAAGAATTCCCGAAAATCCTTTCCCTGCCAAACCAAATAACTGAAGAGCTGGCGCGTCTCCTCCGTCATCGCCGCGGCAAGCTCCGGATTGAAATCACTGAACAGCCTGCGCTCGCGAGTCGCCGTTAAAGCTCGATCGAAGCGCAGCCACTGCGCCAAGAACTCATCCATCGAGGTGTGCGCCCGCGGATCCTGCAACATTTTCCGCGCAGCAGCCTCGACCTCGGCGACAGTACCCAAGGTACCCGCCTCAGCCATCGCTCGCAGCTCGTCGCTGGGCATGGTGTCCCATAAGAAGTAGGACAAGCGGCTAGCCGTCTCATACTGCCCAAACTCGCTGCCCGGGCCGTGTTCGGTGCGGAATAGGAAGTTGGGCGACTGCAACATAGCCTCGACTACGATCTGAGCTCCGCCCAAGAAATCGTTTAAGCGCGCCGCCTCCTGGCGCAGCAGCCCCATGTAGACGCCAGTCTCCTCTTCATTCAAGGGGCGCCGGAAGGCCTTAGCCCCGAATTCACGCACAAACGTCTCGGCGCAGGCCGCATCGTCGGGGCCGGTCGGAGTGCAAGTGACCAGTCCTTGGTGGTCCCCGCCGCGGAAAGCTCCACGCGCCGCGCGCTCTGCCGCCTCGCTATACGCCTCCGCTAGCAGCGGCGGGATCCCCTGGGCTTCGGCGGCATTCTTGAAGCCGTGCACGAAATCTTCTTTCGGGAAGGCATCCGCCGGGCGCGTCTGATCTCCCAGCAAATCGCGCAAAGTATTGTTGTATTGGCTGTGTGTCAGCCGACGAATCGACAATGCCGGTTGCGCGTGAATCGACGCCTTGCGAATGCGCTCACGTGCAGTCTTCTGTTGAGCCTCATCAAGATTCGCCAGATAACGAATCCAGGTCAGCAGCGTCTGCTCTTCAGGGGAGCCCGGTTTGATCCGCTGGCCTCCGGTATGCTCAATCCGCTGCGTGGGCTTTAGTAGAAGCCGCGATTGCATGACATCGCCGCGGTCTACCAGATCCAACATCTTCAGACCAAAGGACGCAATCTGTTCCGGCGTCGCATCGCTAGCCGGGAACTGAAGAGCCGTACGGCCCGCTACGCCGTTGTCGTTGTGGCAGAGGTTACACTGCGAGCGCAACAACAGAGGATAAAGTTCTTCGGCGAAATACTCCTCTGTCGTTTGGCCCCAAGCCGTCGAGGCCAAGGTCAACGCCGCTGTCAGCAGTAGTCTGGAGAAGCGTCTACCCAAGATTTCCGCCGACGTCAGTATACAACAGCCGTCGCGCCGGACTCGTCCTTACTCTTCAACGAGATAAACCCTTACGGTCGCAGGTGCTTCTTCAAGAACTCCGTGGCGGCTTTCAGCGGTTCGCCTTCGTGAAACTTCTTGCCGCCATGGGGCGCTTGATACACCGCTAGAAACTTCGCATCCAGTCCCATCTGACGGTATGCGCCATACATTTCCAGAGACTGATTGACCGGCATCTGCGGGTCCTGATCGCCATGCAACAACAGCAGCGGCGGATCGTTTGCGTCCAGGTGAAACACCGGGCTTGCCAGCTTGGCTAGGGCTTCCTCATCTTCCGGCTGCCCACCCAGCAACAATTGCAGCGCCGGGATGCGGACGCCCAGACCGTATGGGGTGGACTGTTTCAGGATTGTCAAGAAGTTGCTGGCGCCGTAGTAGGACAAAATCGCCTGTACGTCCGACGACTGGTCCAGGTTGCCGCCTACCGTTCCTTCCAACTCCTTGTTGCCATTGGTTACGCCCACCAACATAGCTAGATGGGCCCCGGCCGAACTGCCGGCAATGGCGACGCGCGAAGCGTCATAACCGTATTCACGCTGCTTGGCCCGCAAGAAACGGATCGCCGCCTTGATGTCGTGCGCCTGCGCCGGGAACCGCGCAACCGGAGACAACCGGTAATCGATGCCCGCGAAGGCAAACCCCTCCGGCGCCATGTTTCCCAACGGCATATCGGCTCGGTTGCCGCGCGACCAGCCGCCGCCATGGACGAATACCACCAGGGGCGCTCCTTGCTTGCCTTCCGGCAGGTACAGGTCCAGCTTCAGCTCTTGCCCATCCACCTTGGCAAAGGTGATATCGGGCAGCTTGCGATAGCCGGCGGGCGCATCCGCCGCGGATAATACGGCGCTTAAGGCAAAAAAGAGAGTGAGTAAGATTCGCATGGTATAACCAACCGCATAGATTCTACGAGATAGCACTACGGATCGCAATGCTGGGATCCAGCAGAGTTAGATAAAAACACGCGAGCAATCGGCTCCACGATCTTGGCGCAACGTCGAAGGTTCGCGATAGATCCGGGTTATTCCCAGCCGTAGGCCTTCATCATGACGTGGAAGATCTGCGTGTTCGGCATGTAACCGCGGACGCGCTCACTGCCCGGTCCCTCAGCGGCCACGACTACTTCCTCGCCCGTGTGGCCGCCTTCGACGTGCAATGCGTCACCCTCCAGCACCGGTTCGTCCTTTTTACCGCTGCGGATCGACAAGCCGAACGAATGGTCCGCCGTGAAAACGACCAACGTATTGTCATCCCGCAGCCGCCGCGCGGTCGCGCGAACAATGTTGTCCAGCTCCAGCGCACGGCGCAAACCCGCCTCGACGTCGTCGGTGTGCATGTCGCCCTCGACCAGCAGGAAGAACCCCTTGGGATTCCCTGACAGAATGTCAATGGCCCTTTCCACGGCCCGGGGCAAGCTGAAATCGTCGCGGTCTTCGAACAACGCCACGGCTCGTTTGGTATCGCCGGGAATCTCCTCCAGCGCGTCATAGAGCGGACGTCCGCTGCTCCTCATCAGGCCAGCTACGGTTTCGCCTTCAGCCGCTAACTTCTCGTCGACGTTATCGATTCCTGGGCCGATCAAGACATCCACGCCGTCGCCGAAGCGCGGCTCTAGGAACTGCCGGAAGATTTCAGCGAAATCCCCACGATCGTTGACGTGAGCGTAGGTACCGGCCGGCGTCGCGTCGGTAAATGTCATATTGGTCAGTACGCCGGTCGACAGGCCGTGCTCCTCGGCGTACTCCAGAATCGTCTTGAGCGCCGCGCCGTCCTTCTCGCCGCGAATGGCGTCGGGTCCCTGGGAAAGCACGCCGTTTTGCGTCTTCTGTCCGGTGACGAGGGCGGTTATGCCTGCCGCCGAATCCGTTACCCATCGGGAAGCGCTGGAAGTATCCGACAAGCCGATATTCGGCATCGACTGGATGTAGAGCTGCTGCGCTTCGCCGTGACCCAGAATGCTGGCCGCATTCAACGTCGCCACGCCTCCAGCATCACCGATGAATAGGACGACGTTCTTGGCTTGCTGCGCGCCAAGCGGCAAACTCAATGCCAGACACAGCAGGAAAACCTTCCCCATATTCGCCTATCCTACCCGTTCCCGATGACCGCCGTGTTGCGGCATCAGGGTCCTTACTCACAGGGTTAGTGGTTTAATGCCGTGGGGGCGCAGCGCCGGCATGAAGACTATCTGCTGGATCGCTTCGGCTACGACGAAGCGGCGAAGGAAGAAGTCACGGCGCTGGCGAACACGACCGGATTCATCGATAACCAGGTGCGTCGAGCCGATTCGTCAGGCGGTCGTAAGTGCCCGACTGGCGTTCGGTCAATCATTGAACGGAGGAGTTCCGTGGCCTCCCCTCAGCGCTTTGTGACTGGAGTGGGCGGTAAGCCGCTGCCGTCATCTAGGCGTTCCAGCCAAGAGCGTATTCTAGCAATCCGGTCCAAACTGAGTTCTACGTGTCAATTCTTATTAGTTCTCCTTCGGAGCTAAATCCCAGGCGAGTGTTAGCCAGGGCAAAGACTTCATTGACCTTTTGGGCCTCACCAATCTGGATGCTAACCCCAGTCGCCCCAACCCGGAGACTTAGCGGCTGGCGCACCTCAATGGTGGGGATTGCGCCATACGCGACATCGGGATTGCTCCAAGGCATCAGGTCGAATATTGGCAGGCAATCCGTACCGTCTGCGAGGAACTCTAACGACTGGTCATCGAATGTTTGGGCTTGCGGTGTCAAACGGGGGCATTCGATGCCTAGCAGTCGTCCGTCGTGTTTGTCCAGGGTTAGCATCAGCAGGTCATTTGGCTGCTCATCGGGCCGCACCCTCCAATAAACAACGAGGGGGTACGGGCCACGAGGAACAGACAGATGAAGCAGTGGAGGCACGTGATCAGTAACACTAATCGACGCAGACTCGGGACATCCTGTTCTACCTTTGAGTTTCAACGTCATGGCTGCATGTTTTAACCGGCAGGCTAAACCGCCTATTTTATGCCTTTGGGTACGCCGTGATATAAGACGGCGTCCACACCTTCGAGGGTCCTTGGCCCACCGAACTCCCAGCCACCGTAGTTGTATTCTGTACCGAACGTGATGCCGTTTTCTATAGCCTCGGACGTAGCGCGGAAAAGAGATTCCAACACCAAGTCTTCTGCCATGCCCGGACCCGCAAAGGGTATACCCCCAGTACCGATGCTTGGAGCAAGCTCTTGGATGTGCTCCGTCACGTCTGGTAACACCGCCACTTTCAACCCACCGAAGTTCCAAGTGAAGTAACTCGGGATTCCCGTATCAGGTCTCACTTCTCCAACGTTCGACATCAGAGGGAGCGAGGGGACCGAGGGGACGGAGCCCTTAACAAATAGGGAATCTGCGAGATTAGCGGGTTGCGGAGCGTGGGTTGCGCGTAGCTCTTCGCTCTTTCGCGGAAGAGCGAAGAGCCTTGCACTCTGGTACTGGGTACTATAGAATCAAGAGGAGTCCGAAATAGCCCGTGGGCCAGCCGAGGATCTACAAATCGAAGTGGTTTCAAAGGTTTGCCCACAAGGAGGGGATCGCGGACGCCGCCTTGCAGGAGGCGGTGGCGCGGGCTGAAAAGGGCCTGATCGACGCCGACCTTGGCGGCAGCGTCATCAAGCAGCGGGTCGCGCGGCCGGGGCAAGGGAAGTCCGGCGGATACCGGACGATCATCCTTTTCCGGTAAGGCGAGCGGGCGTTTTTCGTCTATGGGTTCTCGAAAAGCGCGCGGGAGAACATTGACGAGAGCGACGAGCAGGGCTTCAAGACGCTCGCCAAGGCGTTGCTGGCGGCTACCGATGAGGCCCTGGCGAAGCTCGCCCAGGAAGGCAAATATCTGGAGGTGGAATGCGATGAGCAGGAGTAAGGCTTACAAGAGCGACGTGAAGGCCGCTCTCCACGAGACCGCGACCGATCTCTACGAAGCCGGCCTGATCGACAAGAAGACGATGCGGGGCTTCGACGAGTCCTGCCTGACGCCGGTCCCGCCATTGACGCCGCAGGAGATCAGGGCGCTACGCGAGCGCGAGCACGTGAGCCAGACGGTTTTCGCGAACTACCTGAACGTGACGCCGAACCTGATAAGCAAGTGGGAGCGCGGCGAAAAGAAACCCTCGGGGCCAGCGGCGAAGCTTCTGTCGCTGGTCGAAAAGCACGGCCTAATTGCCGTCGCGTGAACGCGAGGCTCCTGAAGCCAAACCTAGCCGCTCTGTTCCTCGCGATCTCTTTCGCCTACGGCGTGCCGAGTGTGGCAACCGCGAGTCGTAGCGTTGGGGACGGCGATCAGATGCACGTGATGGTTGGGAGCAGGCAGTAGCCGAGCAGGGAGACGCCGTGGATGGCGCATTCGTCGCGGAGTGTGTCGAGGTAGAAGCGCCCGTCTACCTCACAGAGGGAAGAGCTTTGGCGGTTATCGCCGCCCTGGGTGATGTGATGTGGTTCACCCACCGCCACCACCCGTCCTTGGCGTGGCATCGTCCTAGCTGGTGCCTTCTCGCAGATCCCCACACCTCCTAGGGCTCCGTCCCATTTGCTCTGTTTATAAGCCAATCTTTTACGGGAATCTAAAGAACTTAGGCCTCGCTAGAGTCGGAATAACTGACCAACGCTGTCTAGCCCTGTCATGCACAGACTAGGCACAAAAAGTGGCACAGTCGAAGACGGCGCGCCAGATCTTCGGGAGTTTCCTGACTGGCACTGTTGGCTCAGGAGGATTCCATGGAAAGTTTGTACTACGTGGGGCTGGATGTCCACAAGAAAA
>CAZYOX010000269.1:0-6310 GCA_964649285.1 uncultured Bryobacterales bacterium
ACCAGCTCGCGGGGGACCGCCTGGTCCGGATCCGAGAGGAAGGGTTCGCGGCGGTCAACGCCAAGATCGCCACGCTGCTCGCGAACGCGCAGCGCATCCCCCGTGACATCACGATCCGTCAGCGCTTCGAAGGCACCACGATCTCCCCGGGGCTCGGGTTCCGTACCGCGGGCGCTACCGGTGGTCTGGTCACTGACCGGGGGATCATGGGCGGCCGATGGGCGCCCAGTGACACGGTCCCGGCGATGCTCAGCCCGGGCGAGTTCGTGGTCCGCAAGTCCGCGGTGGACCGGATCGGTGTCGACGCGTTACGCGCCTTGAACGAGGGCCGCCGGAGCGGCCCGGTTGCAGCTGGTTCCGGTGGTGGTGGTGCGACCGTCGTGCAGGTTGTTCTTGACCGGCGGGTGCTCGCAGAGGCGCTTGTCGCTGACAGCAGGAGAGGGAACTAGGTGTCGCTTCTTCTCCTGTTCGGCGGGGCCGGCAGCAGCAGCGATGACAGTGGCGGTGCGGCAGGCCCAGCCGGGGTTCGTGTCGCCGTCGAGGTCGGGTTCGGTGCCACCTGGAAGACCGCTGACTCGTCGATCACCTGGACTGACGTGACGACCGACGTGCGCGACGCGGAGATCGCGTCGTCACGCGGGCGACGCGAGTTCTCCCAGCAGTTCAGCACCGGGGAACTTCACCTGACCCTCCTGAATCTGAACCGCAGCTACGACCCGAACCACACGGCCGGGGCTCACTTCGGGAACCTGCTTCCCGGTGTGCCGATCCGGGTGCGTGTCACACCCGACAGCCAGTCAACGGTGACGGTGTGGCGAGGGTTCGTGTCCGGCTGGCCTCAGAGCTACGACGTCAGCAACAAGGTTTCTGTTGTTCCGCTGCGCTGCTACGGGATCTTCGACAAGCTCGCCCGTGCGAGCATCCCGCGGTCGGTGCTCGAGGTGGAGATGCTCGCCGACGGGCCCGAGGCGCTGTACATGCTCGATGAGACGTCGGGCATGGTGATGCTCGACCGGTCCGGTAACGGCTGGGACGGCACCTACACGCACGGCACCACCTCGCTCTCCGAGGAGCTCGTGATGCCGGGCGGCGGTGTTGTCCGGGGGATCCGGTTCGACGGTGAGCACAAGGGCACGTCGTCGTTCGTGTTGCGCGGCACTGGGCTAGCGGAGACGCTCACCGTGTCGTTCGTCGCACAGCCCGAAGCTGACGACATTCTCGACACTGGTTCCCGGGCGTGGGAGACCGGTGACGGCAACCTCGCTAACCGGACCTCCGCTGCGCTCGCCACCGACGAGGCACGGATGCGTGACCGGTCCCGGAACACCGGGAACCTGGTGGAGGGCATCAGCACGATCAGCGACGACCTGACGGACGCGCATCACTACGCGATCCGCGTGGCGACGAACGGCGCCCAGGACGGGTTCGTCGACGGGGACAACGCTTCCACCGAGACACTAGAGACCGACATCGTCCGGACCGTGGCCGGCACACGGATCGGCGGATGGAAAGAGACCGGCTACGAGTTCACCGGGTTCCTCGCAGCGGTCGGCTTCTACGAGGCGGCGCTGAGCGACTCCCGCATCGAAGCGCACTACGACGCAGCGAACGCCCCGCTCGACGGGCAGACCACCGACCAGCGGATCGACTGGGTGCTCGACCAGATCGGGCTACCTGACGACCGGCGCGACTTCGAAACCGGGCAGACACCTCTCGGCCCGGCGAACTTCCAGGCCGGCGACCGGGCGCTCGACTATGTGCGGCTCGTCGAGCAGACCGAAGCCGGCCGGCTGTTCGAAACAGCGGACGGAAAGCTCAGGTTCCTGAACCGTCACTACAGCTGGACAGCGACGAAGGCGACCGTCGTACAGGCGACGTTCAGCGATGACGGCGGCACGGACATCCCGTACGCGGCCGTTGATGTTGAGTTCGACGACGAGCATGTGATCAACGTGGCGCGCGGTTCGCGTCGTGGCGGGGCCGAGCTGGTCGTGACGGACTCTGATTCGATCGACGCGTACGGCGAGATCGAAGGACCGCAGCAGCTCACCGATCTTCTGGTCGCAACCGACAGCCAGGTCCGCTCACTGCTGCAATGGCGCGTCGCAACCCGCAAGGCACCGGTCGCTCGGATCCCGAAACTGACGGTGTTCCTGGACCGCCTGACCGCCGCCCAGCAGGCGACGCTGCTGGGGCTTGAGATCGGTGACCGGATCAACATTGAACGCACCCCGCAGAACGTCGGGTCGACCATCGACACCGACTGGATCATCGAGGGCGTCGACCATTCGATGACGCTCGCCCGCTGGCGTGTCGACCTCTACGTCTCCCCGGCACCGGACGCCGAGGTCGAGTTGTTCACGCTCGGCACATCCGAGCTCGACGGCACCCACATCCTCGCCTTCTAGGAGCGCTTCATGGCGTACGCCGATCTGAACACGATCCAGACGATCGCCACAGGCGAAACGTTCCTCGCAGCGACCTTGCAACAGATCCGCGACAACTTCGAGTTTCTGATGGCCCGGCCATCCTGTTCGGTGAAGGCGTCCGCCGCGCAGGAGGTGTCGAGCAGCACATGGACGAGCCTGACAGCTGACACCGAGAACTTCGACAAGGACTCGATGCATGACACGTCGTCGAACACCGAGCGGCTGACAGCAAACACCGCAGGCTGGTATCTGGTCGTGTCGACCGTGGAGGTCGCCGCGTCAGATCAGGGGCTAGTGCGGGCGGTACGGCTGCTCGGAAACGGGGAAGACATTTACGACGGGGTCAACTGTCCGCCGATCGAGTCAGCGTCCACATTCCGGACGGTCGTGAACGTCGCCCGAACGATCAACCTGGACGTGGACGACTACATCGAAACCCAGGTGTTCCACGATGTCGGCTCGGCGCATGACTGCAAGCTGCTCGACTTCTCTGCCACGTTCTTGACGAGGTGACCTCATGGTCTGGACGGGTGGTGCGCAGGGCACCTTGGCGCCTGCTCTGGTCGCGTTGTTCGAGCAGGCGGACCGGGGCTGGCCGCGGCGGTCGCGGATCAGCGACGGGACGATCGGTGACCAGGCGCACGCCTCCCGGACCTCTGATCACAACCCGAAGCGTCCGAACCCGCCGGGCTGGGTGGACGCAGGGGACCTGACCGAAGACCACACCCGCGGCCCCAGCCTTCCGCGGCTCTGGTCCCACCTGATCTCCAAGCGCGACCCGCGGGTCAAGTACCTGATCTACGAGGGCCGGATCGTGAAGAGCTATGTGGACTTGGCGGGACGGCCGGCGTGGGTGCCCCAGCCCTACAACGGGCCCAACGCTCACGCCCATCACCTGCACGTGTCGGTCACACCCGCGGGACGGCACGACACGTCCCCGTGGTTTCCGCCCAGCCCGTTCATCAACACGGAGGACGACATGACCCCCGAGGAGCACAAGGCCCTGTTCGACGTTCGGGACATGCTCGCAGGGGCGACGGCCTACGGGTTCCCGGGTTTCGCCGAGATGTTCGTCGCCGGCACCCGACCAGGTGAGACCGGCGGGGGAGGCATCGTCGCGATGTTGCGGTCCCTCGTGATCGCCTCCCGGGCCGACAAGGTCAACGAGACCGAGGTCGCCCGCCAGGTGGTCGCAGCGCTGGGCACCACCGAGCTCGCCAGAGCGATCGCCGACGCCGGGATCACCGAAGCTGTGAAGCAGGCGCTCCGGGAAGGCACCGGCTCGTGAGCGAAGTCCCGTCGGCCGAGCTGACGATCAGCTACCGCCTCACCGACGTCCTGGAGCGCATGGAAGAGCGGCTCGGCAGGATCGAAGGCAAGCTCGACGGCAAAGCCGACCGTGCCGATCTGAACGTGCTGAGCGCCGAGCTGGAGAAGGTCCGGGGCGACGTGTCGGACATCAAGTTGTGGCGGGCGAAGGTGATCGGCATCGCGGCTGGGGTGGGCGCCGTGTTCGGTGGGGCGGCTGCGACGGTCGCCCAGGCGTTGGGCGGCTGATGTTCGTCGGCTGCCGGATGTTCGTCGCGCCGCTCTGCGACCGGTGGCGGTGCAGCTATTGCGGGCTGCCGCCCTGGCGGCACCGTCCCAGCGCCCGGCCCTGGCCGTGGAACAAACGACCCCCGAGATAGGAGACCCCCCTTATGCCCAGCGAACCCACTCGCGCGTACGCGTACCGTGTCGTGACCGCAGCCGCCCCGCTCGCCGCGTTCTACGGCCTCGTGAGCGATGAGGCGCTACCGCTCTGGCTCGCGTTCGTCGCTGCGATCCTCGGCACCGGGATGGCCGCCGCGAACACTCCCACGTCGAGGGCGTCCTGATGGCGCTCGTCGACGAGTTCAAGGCCGCGCAGGAGACACCGCTCGTGCAGCGGGTCGCCGCGGCCCTGTTCTATGTCGCCCGCGACGTGTTCATCGAGGACGCGCAGACTGCGAAGCATGAGGAACGCAAGGCCCTCGCGTTGCGAGTGATCTCGAACCCGCACGGGTGGGCGGCGAGGTTCGCGCTCGCGTTGACGACGGTGATGGACGTCACCGAGGACAGCACGGACGAGCAGCTCAAGACCGGGTGCGCATCAGCGTGGAACTTCTACGCCGCTGCGGTGACGGCCGGGGTGGTGTGACATGGCTGACGGTCTCACCACTCAGTCAGGGACGCTCGCGACGGTTCCGGCGTCCACGAAGATCGCCACCGACGAGGACTCGACCGCGGGTCACGTTCAGATCGTGAAGCTCGCCGTGTCGACGGATGGCAGTGCGACAGCGTTGACGGCGGACAACACGGACGGGCTACTCGTCAAGGTGTCCAACGCCGACGATATCGGGGGCGGCGGCGGTGCGGACACGGCGCGTATCCAGGTGACGCCGACGATCTCCACGAGCGCGTACACGGCGAAGGACGCGGTCGGCGGGGAGATGGAGTTCGAGGACGCCGCTTCGTCAAGCGGCGGGGGAGTGCGGATCCGTGGTGTCGAGCTGGTCGACCTGGCCCAGACACGCGCGGAGCTTGAGCTGATCCTGTTCAAGGAGACGATCTCCGCCACCGTCACCGATAACGCCGCGTTCGATCCGACCGACGCCGACCTCGCGTTGTATGTCGCCACTATCCCGATCTCCGGTGGGCACTACTCCGACTTCAACGACAACGCGGTGGCGCGGGTGAACTGTGACGTGCTCGTGCATCCGACGGCCACGTCAGTGTTCGGTGTGCTGGTCGCCCGTTCGACCCCGACCTACGGTTCCACCTCTGACATCAAGGTTGCGCTCGAGGTCGAACGCCTGTGATCCGGCGCTACGAAGACCTGGTGCTGTCGTTCCGGCCGGTCGTCTATCTGCCGCTCAACTCGCCGACCACGCCGGGACTTGAGCTGACCGGGAACGGCACCGTCAGCGTGAACGGGACGCTCACCTACAAGGGGGACGGGCCGACGCGTGGCGGCTGTTACGCCAACTGGTCGAGCGCCAACTATGTCAGTGTCGCTGCCGACACGGCACTAGACCGGATCTCCACTGAGGTCACGTTGATGGCGTGGGTGCGTCGGGCAGCGAACTCCGGCAACCACGTGATCATCGAACGGCCACACTCGTCGCACGCCTCACCGTTCTACGCGTACAACATTTCGGTGACGAACTCGACGTTCAACCACTGGCTGTCCACCAACACCAACAACACCCTGAACACCCCTTATGTGGCGTCTGCCAGCCGCTGGGATCTCCTCATGTTCGGCTGGCACAACCGCAACACCGGGCAGGGCACCATGTCGATCAACGGCAAAGTGGCCCGCGACAACCAGACAGGCGAAGGGGGCGACTCGGGGACGTACTTTTCTGGTCTGACGATCCTCGCGGCGAACACGTCGCTCTTCGTGGGGCGTCACGGCAACGTCACGTCCGAGACCTACGACGGCGACCTGGCCCACGTCGCCGTGTTCGACCGCTACCTGGGCCGTGGCCCGGCATTGGAGCTCGCCAAGGCCCACCGTCTGGGTCTGGTTGCCTGACGTCCTCAGGGGCAACGTCCGGGCAGTGCCCGCCACTCCGCGCCGGTCGTCGCCCAGCACACCTCCGGCCAGCGTTCACGGGCCGCTCTGGTCTCTTCCGGAGTGCGGTCCGGCATCAGCAGGGCGACCGTGTCACAGTCCGTGCCGGTGCGGCCCTCTGGCAGATAGAAACGGAGCGCTTCGCCCTGCCAGTTCCCGAAGCACACGGACCCGCTGACCCGCCGGCCGAGCTTCCGGTTCGGCAGGGCATCCGACGCCCAGCCGTTGAGCTGCGGGGCAAGCGCCGCGGCGGACGCCACGCCGGCGACCAGGATCGCCCGGGGTT